>MWBF01000035.1 GCA_002068935.1 Chloroflexi bacterium ADurb.Bin325 | reverse complement strand
GGCCCGACATGAAGGGCCGCGAGGCAATCCTCAAGGTGCACGTGCGGGGCAAGCCGTTGGAGTCGGACGTGAATCTGGAGACGATCGCGCGCGGCACGCCGGGCTTCGTCGGCGCAGACCTGGAGAACCTGGTCAACGAAGGCGCGATCCTGGCCGCGCGGCGCAACAAGCGCTCCATCGGCATGGCCGAGCTGCAAGAGGCCATCGAGAAGGTCATCGCGGGGCCGGAACGCCGCTCGCGCATCATCTCCGCCAGGGAAAAGGAGATCATCGCCTATCACGAGACCGGCCATGCGCTGGTGCGGCGGATGCTGACCAAGACCGACCCGGTGCACAAGATCAGCATCGTCAGCCGCGGCATGACGCTCGGCTACACCATGGCGCTGCCCGAAAACGACCGCGTGCTGATCAGCCGGACCAAATTCGAGCACGACCTGAGCGCGATGCTGGCCGGCCGCGTGGCCGAGGAGATGATCTTCGACGATGTGACCAACAACGCGGTGGATGACCTGGACAAGGTGACGAAGATCGCGCGGGCCATGGTCACGCAGTACGGCATGAGCGACAAGCTGGGGCCGATGGTCTTCGGCCAGCGCCACGAGCTGGTCTTCCTGGGCCGCGAGATCGGCGAGCAGCGCAACTACAGCGAACAGGTCGCGCGGGAGATCGACAAAGAGGTGAACCGCATCGTGACCGAGGCGTATGACCGGGCGCGCGACATCCTGACCCGCTACGCCGACCTGCACCGGACCATTGCCACGCGGCTGATCCAGGTGGAGACGCTCGATGCGGAGGCCTTCGAGGCCTTCTTCCAGGGCATTCCAGGCATTCCGCCGCGGCAGGAGGAGCCGGCGCCCGTGCCGGAGGCCCTGCGCCAGGGCCGGCCGCCCACACCGCAGTCGCCGGTCGACTGGTCCGGCGCGCCGACGCCAAGCCCTACGCCGGCATAGCCGACAGCGGATCTGAGCCTATCTTGAGAGGCCCAGATCCGCTGTTGCATTATCCCACCAGACGGGAGCCGCAACATGCCCGACGCCATCACCATCGGCCTGACCGGCGAGGCCGCCACCGTGGTCGAGCCGCAGCTCACCGCCCGACACCTGGGCAGCGGCGCGGTCTCCGTGTTCGCCACGCCGGAGATGATCCGCCTGATGGAGCGCGCGGCGGTCAACGCGCTGGCTGCGCGCCTGGCGCCCGGCCAGCAGTCGGTCGGCACAGCGGTCAACGTCCGCCATCTGGCCGCCACGCCGCTGGGCGCGACCGTCACGGCCCGCGCCGAGCTGATCGCCAGGGAGGGCCGCCGCCTGACCTTCCGCGTGAGCGCGCACGACGGCACGGAAACGATCGGCGAGGGCACGCACGAACGGGCGCTGATCGACCTGGCGCGCTTCGAGGCGAAGGCCGAGGCCAAGCGCGCCGCCTCCGAGACCTGACGACGGGCCCCTATCCTATCCCGGCCGCGCATACTACAAAGTATATAATATAATTTGTAGCATTCGCGTAGCATGACATTTGCGATCAGCCGAATCGCGTTTCCCTGGCTATGCGCACCTTTGCGAGCCCGGCTGTGCCTCTGTTACAATGGGCGCGGAGCAAGGAAGTGTGACAGCAGACACCTTGCGCGGCACGATAGAGCGCATCACCTACCATAACGAGGAGAACGGCTACACGGTTGCCCAGCTCATGCCGGAGCGCGCGCCGACCTGGGGCGGCCAGCCCCAGCTCGTCACGGTCATCGGCAACATGCTGGGCATCAACGTCGGCGAATCCGTGCTGGTCGAGGGCGGCTGGACCGCGCACCCGCAGTATGGCCGCCAGTTCAAGGCCGACAGCGTGCGCACCGTCCTGCCCGCGACCATCGCGGGGCTGGAGAAATACCTGGGCAGCGGGCTTATCAAGGGGGTGGGGCCGGTCACCGCGCACCGCATCGTGCGCAAGTTCGGGCTGGACACCCTGCACGTCATCGAGAACGAACCGGCGCGGCTGCACGAGGTCCTGGGCGTGGGCCGCAAGCGCATCGCCCTGATCACCCGCGCGTGGGCCGAGCAGCAGAAGATCAAGGAAGTGATGCTCTTCCTGCAGAGCCACAACGTCTCCACCGGCCTGGCCGTGCGCATCTACAAGCAGTACGGCGACGCGGCCATCGACATCGTCCGATCCGACCCCTACCGGCTGGCGCACGAAGTATACGGCATCGGCTTCGTCACCGCGGACAAGATCGCGCGCGAGCTCGGCATCGCGCACGATG
The DNA here is from genome assembly GCA_002068935.1 of Chloroflexi bacterium ADurb.Bin325. Classification (GTDB taxonomy): domain Bacteria; phylum Chloroflexota; class Anaerolineae; order CG2-30-64-16; family CG2-30-64-16; genus MWBF01. The sequence continues at coordinate 14,691 of MWBF01000035.1, read as the reverse complement.
CGCCGGAGCGCGTCGCGGCCGGCGTCGCCTACGTGCTCAGCGAGGCCGCGGACGAGGGCAACGTCTACCTGCCCGCGGGCGAGCTGGCCCGCCGCAGCGCGGAGCTGCTGGGCGTGGAAGCGGCGCGGGCGCAGGAGGGCATCCAGGCGCTCAAGGACGCGGAGCAGGTGTGGGTCGAGGAGGCCGCGGCGGCGGAGGCCGGCCCGCGCCGGCCGGCGACCGCGCTGGCCGAGGAGCGCCCCGTCTATCTGATCCCCTTCTATTACGGCGAGGTGGGCGTGACGAACCGACTGCGCCGGCTGGCGGAGGCCGGGCCGGACGCGCTGGCCGCGTTCCAGGCCTTCGACTGGCCGGCCGCGTTTGCGCTGCTCCAGGCCCAGAACAAGCTGCCGCTGACACCGAAGCAGATGGCCGCGGTCCAGGCTGCGCTGACCCGCCGCGTGACGGTATTGACGGGCGGGCCGGGCACGGGCAAGACGACGAGCCTGCGCAGCCTGCTGCGGCTGGCCGAGGCCGCCGACGCACGCGTGGCGCTGGCCTCGCCCACGGGCCGCGCGGCCAAGCGCCTCAGTGAGGCGACCGGCCGGCCTGCCAGGACCATCCACCGCCTGCTCGAGTTCAAGCCCGCCGACGGCGCGATGGCCTTTCAGCGCAACGAAGAGAACCCGCTGGACGCCGACCTCGTCGTCGTGGACGAGGCGTCCATGCTCGACCTGCTGCTCGCCAACAACCTGCTGAAGGCGATCCCCGCGGGCGCGCACCTGCTCCTGGTGGGCGACATCGACCAGTTGCCCAGCGTCGGCGCGGGCAACGTGCTGCGCGACATCATCGCGGCCATCGAGGGCGGTGAAGATTCGCAAGCCGAAGGTTCACAAATTGAAGGTTCTGAGCCAAAAATTGAAGGTAAACCTATAACCGGCCTGCCACGCGGGAGGGCGGCCGTCATCCGGCTCGACACCATCTTCCGCCAGCCCGAGGGCAGCTACATCATCACCAACGCGCACCGCATCAACCGCGGGGAGATGCCCGTGCTCGACAACAAGAGCTCGGTGGACTTCTTCCTGTTCCGCGAGGAGGACCCCGAACGGGCCGCCGCGCTGATCGTCGAGCTGGTGCAGGAGCGCATCCCGCGGAAGTTCGGCCTGACGCCGGAGCAGATCCAGGTGCTCAGCCCGATGCACCGCGGGGAGGTGGGGGTGGCCGCGCTCAACGCCCGGCTACAGGCCGCGCTCAACCCGCCGCGGCCCAATATTCCCGAACGGCAGATGGCCGGCCGCGCGTTCCGCATCGGCGATCGGGTCATGCAGATCCGCAACAACTACGACAAGGATGTGTTCAACGGCGACATGGGCCGGATCACGGCCCTGGATCTGGAAGAACAGGCCGCGGTGGTCGACCTGGACGGGCGGGCCGTGCAATACGACTTCCTGGAGCTGGACGAGCTGATCCACGCCTATGCGGTCAGCGTCCACAAGGCCCAGGGCAGCGAGTTTCCCGCGGTGGTCATCCCGCTGTTGACCGCGCACTACATGATGTTGCAGCGCAACCTGCTCTACACCGCGGTCACGCGCGCGCAGCGGCTCGTCGTGCTGGTCGGCGCGCCGCGCGCCATCAACATCGCGGTGCGCAACAACCGCGCGCACGAGCGCTATTCGGGGCTGGCGGAGCGGCTGCGCGAGGCGTAGCGCCGCGCACGCTGAGAAGCTCACTCAAAGACGCAAAGTATTTGAAATACTAACCCAATCTTTGCGTTCTTGGCGTCTTTGCGTGAGCATACATGAAGCAATCCTTGGCGCACCTGGCGCACTTGCGTGGGCTTCAGGAGGAACTATGCCGGTTATCACGCTCTCCCGCGAGATGGGCAGCCGCGGGGATGAGATCGCGCAGGCGACCGCGGAGCGCCTCGGCCTGCAACTGGCGGGCCGCGAGGTGATCAACCGGGCCGCGCGAGAGGCGGGCGCGCCGGAGGTGGCGCTGGCCGAGATCGACGAGCTGGGGCTGCTGGGCGTCAAGCCCAACGCGGCGGCCCTGGCGCTCTACGACGAGAAGACCGCGCAGGTCGTCACCGAGCTGGCCGCGGCCGGCGACGTGCTGATCATGGGCCGCGCCGGCCAGGTGGCGCTGGCCGGATGGCCGGGCGTGCTGCACGTGCGCATCATCGCGCCGCGCGACCAGCGCATCGCGCGGGTGCAGGCGCGCGGCAACATCCCGGCGGCGGTGGCGGCCGCGCGCGTCGACGCCGCGGACCGTGCCCGCGCCGCCTATCTGCGCCGCCACGGCGACGCGCGCTGGGACGACCCGGCGCTGTACGACCTGGTCATCAACATGGCCCAGATGGACGTGACCACCGCGGTGGAGCTGATCTGTCTGGCGGCGCAGCGCCGATGAACGACGTCCCCGCCCCCTTCTCGCACCCGGTCGAGGCCGAGTTCGCCCGCATCCTCGACTTCTACGGCATCCCGTGGGAATACGAGCCGCGCACGTTCGTGCTGCAACGGGATCGGCTGGGCAACGTCACCGAGGCGTTCTCGCCCGACTTCTATCTGCCGGATCAGGATCTCTACGTCGAGCTGACGACGATGCTGCCGAACCAGATCAGGCACAAGAACCGCAAGCTCAAGCGCCTGCGCGAGCTCTACCCAGACATCAACATCAAGCTGTTCAAGCGCGGCGATATCCGCGCCCTGCTGCTGAAGTTCGGCGTCGAAGATTACGGCGCCATGATGGAGAACGAGCTGTGAACCACAAACCTATGGATGGGGCGCAGGATGATGCGCGCGCGGAGCTGGCGCGCGGGACGGGGCGCACGGTGTACAGCGAGGCCGAGATCCGGGGCAAGGTGGCCGAGCTGGCCGCGGCCATCAGCCGCGACTATGCGGGGCTGAATCCGATCGTGGTCGGCGTCCTCAAGGGCGTGATCTTCTTCATGAGCGACCTGCTGCGCGCCATCACCATCCCCGTGCGCGCCGACTTCATCGCGATCTCCCGCTACAGCGCGCAACAGAAAATCAAAGGCCCGGTGCGACTTATCAAAGACCTCGATGAAAATGTTGAAGGTCAACACATCCTGTTCGTCGAGGACGTGATCGACACCGGCCTGACGTTGAGCTATCTCCTGCGCCTGCTCAGGGCGCGCGGGCCTGCCAGCCTGGAAGTCTGCACGTTGTTCGACAAGCCGCAACACCGGCTGGCCGACATACGGCTGCGCTACAAGGGGTTCGACCTGCCCGATCGCTTCGTGGTCGGCTACGGGCTGGATTACCGCGAGGCGTACCGCCACCTGCCTTATGTGGCAGAGCTTACCCCTGAGGTACTGAAAATAGCATGAGACACTTCTCGAATATCGGCATCCTCTTTTTCACCATGATCGTAGTGATGCTCGGGTTCGGCATCGTCATCCCCATCATGCCCTTTTACGTGGAACATTTCGGGGCCAGCGGCGCGGCCCTCGGCGGGCTGATGGCCGTCTTCAGCGTCATGCAGTTCATCTTTTCGCCGCTCTGGGGCAATCTTTCGGATCGTCTGGGCCGCAAGCCCATCCTGATGCTGGGCGCGTTCGGCAACGCCCTGTCGTTGATCTTGATGGGGCTGGCGCCCAACCTGTCCCTGCTCTTCGCCGCGCGCGCGCTCGGCGGCATCCTCTCCTCGGCCACGCTGCCGACCGCGATGGCGTATGTCGCAGACAGCACCTCGCTCGAACAGCGCAGCGGCGGCATGGGCGCGGTCGGCGCGGCCATGGGCATCGGCATGGTGCTGGGGCCGGCCATCGGCGGGCCGCTGGCCGAGCGGTCGCTCTCGCAGCCGTTCTTTGCGGCCGGCGGGCTGTCGGCCATCGCGCTCGCGCTGATCCTGATCATCCTGCCCGAATCGCTGCCGCCGGAGCGCCGCGGGATGCGCCAGGTCGAGCAGGGCCGCCAATTGGCCCGCATGCGCGAGGCGCTCGGCGGCCCGATGGGGCTGCTCTTCTTCCTCTCCTTCCTGGTGAACTTCGCGCTGACCAGCTTCGAGGGCATCTTCGGGCTGTTTGCCGCGCACCGCTTCAACTACAGCCCGTCGCAGGTGAGCCTCGTCTTTGCGGTGATCGGCATCCTCTCCGCGGTGGCCCAGGGCATCGCCACCGGCCCGACCACGCGGCGCTGGGGTGAGAGCGCCATCATCAAGATCTCGCTCCTGGGCAGCGCGATCGGCTTCCCGCTCATGCTGCTGGCCACGAACTTTGCGACGGTGCTCCTGACCGTGGGGCTGTTCGTGTTGAGCAACACGATGTTGCGGCCGGCGCTCTCCTCGCTGATCTCGAAGAAGGCGCAGACCGGCCAGGGGGCCGCGATGGGGCTGAACAACGCGTTCATGAGCCTGGGGCGGATCGTGGGGCCGCTGTGGGCCGGCGGGCTGTTCGACGTGCGCATCACCTACCCCTATATCAGCGGCGGGATCGTGATGGGCTTCAGCTATCTGCTCAGCCTCCTGCGGCTGCACGACGACGAGCAGCCGGAACGTGCGCCGAGCGTCAGCTCCCGGACATAGGGCCTGTCCGTTTGGGTCCCCGTCCAGGACGAAAACGTCGGAAGCGCCCTTCGACTGGCCTTTCGTCGTCGGCCACGTCGAGCCGGACAACCCGCTCAGGATGCCCCGGTAGCGTCTGAATGCTGGACGGTCGCCGGGCGGCGTTTGCGCGCGGCCGCGCCATACGTTATGATAAGCAGAGATTCCTTGATGCAGCGGAGGAACATGAAGCGCCGGCCCCTGTTTGCCCTGTTGTTCATCCTCATCTATTTCGGCTCGGTGCCGTCCGTGGTCGCGCCGGAGCGCCTTGCGCCCGCACGGCTTGCGGTCGTCGAGCCGGCCGCGGCCCCGGCCGAGCCGGCCGCGCCCCAGCCCCAGGCCGAACAGGCGGCGGCCCCGTCGGAGCGGAGCGGCTACATCAAGGGCTTTTACATCTCCTACGCCGCGCTGGGCAACGCCGACTTCATCGCGCACGCCCAGGATCTGCTGGAGAACACGGAGCTGAACGCGATCGTCATGGACTTCAAGAGCGACCGCGGGCTGCTCACCTTCCCGACGCAGGTCCCCCTGGCGCAGGAGATCGGCGCGGGCCAGGCCCCGGTCATCCAGGACCCGGCCGCGTTCCTCGGCTGGTTCAAGGAGCGCGGGGTGCACACCGTCGCGCGCATCGTCATCTTCAAGGACACCGTACTGGCGAGCGCCTATCCCTCGCTGGCGATCATCGACGCCGCGACCGGCAACCTGTGGCGCGACCAGGAGCAGCAGGCCTGGGTCGATCCCAACCGGCAGGAGGTCTGGGACTACAACACCGCGCTGGCGGTCGAGGCGGCCCGGCTGGGGTTCGACGAGGTGCAGTTCGACTACGTGCGCTTCCCGACCGACGGCAACCTGCACACCGCGCTCTATGCGCTGCCCAACACCTACGAGAACCGCACCGCGGCCATCTCCGGGCTGCTCAGATCCACGCAGGCCGCGCTCGCGCCATATGGCGTAGTCTTCGGCGTCGATGTCTTCGGCTACACCCCCTGGGTCAACGACGACGTCGGCATCGGCCAGGAGATCGAGACGCTGGCGCCCTACGTGGACTATCTCGCGCCGATGGTCTACCCCTCGACCTTCGCCAACGGGCTGCCCGGCCAGAACCCCAAATACGCCAACGCGATCGCCTACCCATATGAGATCGTCCATCTGAGCACGATCCGCGCGGTGGCGCGGGCGCGCGCGGCGAACCCCGCCGTCGAGATCCGCCCCTGGCTTCAGGACTTCGGGGATTACGCCTTCGACTGGCGCGACTACACCCCCGGCGAGATCCGCGCCCAGATGGACGGCGCGCGCGAGGCCGGCGCGCGCGGCTGGTATCTGTGGGATCCGGCGGTGCGCTACACGCGCGAGGCCCTCGTCGCCGCCGAGCCGAGCTTCCCGCCCGACCGCGCGGGGCAGGTGCTGGTCCTGGCGTATCGCGATTTCGCGCTGCCCGGCGAGGCGGCCAGCGCCGGCGCGCTGACCGCGGGGCAGTTACGGGCGGATCTGGAGGCGCTGCTGGCCGCGGGCTTCTTCCCGGTCAACCTCCGCGACCTTGCGCCCGGCAAGCTGTCCGCGGTGCCCGCGGGCAAGCGCGCGGTCGTCCTGACCTTCGACGATTCGTTCGCCGGGCAGTTTCGCCTGCTGGAAGGGGGCCGGGTGGATCCGCAGAGCGCGGTCGGCGTGCTCGTGGCGTTCAACGCCGAGCACCCGGCGGACTGGCCGCTGCGCGCGACCTTCTTCGTCCGCCAGGAGGCCGGCCGGCCCGGCGATGGGCTGTTCGGCACGAACGATGTCGCGGCGCTCAAGCTACAGTTGTTGCGCGGCTGGGGCATGGAGGTGGGCGTCCGGCCGCTGGCCGATAGGCCGCTGCGCGAGATGACGCCGGAGGAGCTCCAGCAGGCGCTCGGCCAGCCGGCCGCCCAGGTCGCGGAGTGGATCGGCGACGACTACGCCGTCACCTCGCTGGCGCTGCCGGACGGCGACTTCCCGCGCGACCGGGCGCTGCTGGCGGACGGCGTCTACGAGGGACACTCCTACGGCTATGCGGCCGCGGTCGGCGCAAACCAGGGGCTGGCGGTCTCGCCGTGGGTCGAGGGCTTCGATCCCTACCGCATCGCGCGCGTGCCGGCCTCCGGCGAGGGCCTGGCCGCATGGCTCAGGCAGATGGAGGCGCGCGGCCGCTTCTACGTGTCGGCCGGCGAATAAACAGCGGGCTGGTCCGTGCGCGTCATGCAGCAGGCCAGCCCGGCGGCGTCGATTCGTTTGATTTAGCGCTTAAATGAAGAGGCCCCAAGCAACCGTCTGGCTTTTACGTTCTTGCTCGCGTGTTCTTCTCGTGGAGGTCTTCTTCTGAACTTCGTCTTTACAGACGTTACCCTTACTTAGACCTGCGAGAATGCCAGTTTCCTGGTCAACTTCGAGCTTAGAATCGCCGTTCGATTTCTCGGGGCTCTCTTACCACTTGTTCCGTAACCGATTTCTCAGTTGTACCTCTGTTTCCCTACCAGTTTCGCTTTGGATCCTATCCCTTTGCGGCTTTGCGGTCGATTCAAGAGTTTACGCTGCTACTTTCGATGTCCTTCTCAAGTGGCAGATGCACTATAACAGAGGTCGAGGGATTTGTCAATAGATTTGCGCAAATATTAAGGTTGAAATTTCAAAGTCGCCGCCGCTTGCTCCATCCGAGAGTGCTCCGGCCGGTCTTCGACCGTGTCCCCGGCTCGGTCAGAGACCGGCCGGAGCGTTTTTCGTCAAATACTTACCTTCTGTGTCGTATCAGAAGAATTAATCGTCATAGTAGGGCCTGGGGATATGTGCATAACCCCAGGCGGACGGCGCGGCTGCGCCCGCGCGGCCCCCAGCAGTGGGCAGAGTCGCGCCAAGGGGCACTACCCGTCGTATGGCCCGTTCATTGCGGCGGAGGGGGCGGCTGTGGGCAACCTGTTGGCCGGGCGGAACGGCCGGAATGGGGCCGGCGACCGGCCGTTCTGCCGCCATCTTGCGGGCGCGGCGGGGCGCGCGGCCAGATGTAGGGCCTGGCGTCCGGCGCCGCATCCGCAGGCGCAGCGACCGGCCCGGCAGCTCTTGTGGATGGCTGTGGACGAGCCGCACCGTTGTTCACAGGGTTGCCCGCCCGCGCTGTGGATGACGGATTTGGCAAATTCCTGAAATATGCTAAACTGGATCAGCCTGCAGCGCCGAAGCCACCACGGGTTCGGCGCTGCCATCATGTGCGGAGAATGTTTCTTGCGGACATCCAGCCTCCCCGAAACCCGCCGGGACTCTGCCCCGGTGCGCCTGATGACCTATAACATCCACCGATGGGCCGGACGGGATCAGCGGCTCGACCTGGATCGTCTGGCGAGCATCATTCGCGACGCGGGCGCGGACGTCGTCGGGCTGAACGAGGTCCTTCACCCTGTCACCATGAACGGGCGCACATATGCGCCGCTGGCCGAGCTCGCCGACAGGCTGGACATGCGCTACGCCTTCGGGCCGAGCGGCTGGCTGGACTACGGCCCGGGCTGGCATGGGCCGGTGGGCAACGCCCTGCTGAGCCGGTTCCCGCTGCGCGATGCGACGAACACGCTGCTGCCGCGCCTGCCCAGCAGCAAACAGCGCTCGCTCCTCGGCGCGGCCATCGCCGGCGGCCCGGCGCGCGGCCTGACCGCGTTCGTCACCCACCTCGACCACGCCTTCGAGGGCACGCGGCTGTTGCAGATCCAGGGCGTGCTGAAGCGCATGGCGCAGCACGGCCCTCACTTTCTCGTCGGCGACTTCAACACGCCGGGCTTCATGGGCCGCAACACGCGGCTGTTGCTGCCGCCGGTGCTGCGGCTGCTGGCCGCGGCCGGCTATCAGGACGCCTTTTGCGCGGTCGGCAACGGCCCCGGGCGCACCTTCCCGTCGCACTCTCCGCTGGTGCGCATCGACTTCCTGTTCCTGCCGCTGCGCTGGGCGCGCGGGCTGCGCTCGGCGCGCGCATTGAGCGGCAACGTGACGTACCAGGCCTCCGACCACCGCCCGCTGGTCGTGGAGTGGGCCTGGCCGCAGGGCGAGGCCCTGCCCGCATAGGCGCCCCGTCGCCGCTGGCCCGGGTGTTGCTGTGCGCAGGAGGGACGGCTTGAAGGTCTTGACCTACAATATCCACGGCTGGCGCACGGCCGAGGGCGCGCCCAACGTCGCGCTGGTCGCGGAGGTCATCGCGGCCAGCGACGCGGATCTGGTGGGGCTGAACGAGGTCTTCCATCCCCAGCCCGCGTCCGCGCCCGCCCTCGCCGATCTGGCCGCCCGGCTGGGGATGAGCTGGGCCTTCGGGCCCACCCAGCCCGCGCAGGGCCGGCCCGACAACCCCCCCGACCATCCGCCCTACGGCAACGCGCTGCTCTCGCGCTGGCCGATCCTGGCCTACGCCGCGCATCACCTCGCGCCCATGACGTCCTACGGCAAGCGCGGGATGTTGGAGACACGGGTCGTCGCGCCGTCCGGCCGGCCCCTGACGATCTACGTCACCCACCTGGATCACCGCGTCGAAGCGCTGCGGCTGGAGCAGTGGGCCGCGGCGCTGACCTGGCTGCTGCGCGATCGGGCGCGGCAGCATCTGCTGCTGGGCGACTTCAACGCGCTGGCGGCCGTCGATTACCCGTCCGACGCGGCCCGCGGCCGGCTGGCCGCCTATCAGCAGGCGCAGAACTGGCCCCCGTCGGCCTTCGACCTGATCGACCAGATCCGCAAGGCCGGGTATGTCGATGCCTATGATCGCTTCCGGCCGGCGGAAGCGGCGCCGGAAGCCGCGCCGCCCGGCGCGACCTTCCCCGCCGCCGAGCCTGAGCGCCGGATCGACTACATCTTCGCCTCGCCCGCGGCCGCCGAGCATCTGATCGCGTGCCGGCCCTTCGACCACCCGACCGCGCGCAGCGCCTCGGATCACCTGCCCGTGCTGGCGGAATTCGACGCGCTCGACGGCTGAGACCGACCGGCTCGCGCCGCCTATCCTCCGTCATCAAAGGTTGCCCCGCTTACTTACCCGCAGCGCGCCCCTTGCTAGAATGGGCCTGACATAAGCCCGCTATCTTCTGTTCTATCTCAGACCGACCGGGTGCAGCCACGGAGGCTAGTAACATGCGTTTTGGAAATCCGCTCAAGCGGATCTTTGATGCCCCTGAACCGAACGACGATGCGCGCGTGCCGCCGGGCCAGTTCGTCACGGAGAAGTTTCCGGTCTTGCATTATGGTTCGACGCCGATCTATGCCAACCTGGACAAGTGGGATTTTCGGGTCTTCGGCCTGGTCGAGGAGCCGCTGCGGCTGACCTGGCAGCAACTGATGCAGCTCCCGCGCGCGACGCAGACCGTGGACATCCACTGCGTCACGCGCTGGAGCAAGCTGGATACGACGTGGACGGGCATCCCCTGGCGCGAGCTGATGAAGATCATCAAGGTCAAGCCGGAGGCGACCCATGTGATGGCGCACTGCGAGCATGGCTTCACCGCCAACCTCAGCCTCGAAGTGCTGGACGACGACGACACCATGCTGGCCTTCGAGTACGACGGCCAGCCGCTAGAGCCGGATCATGGCTACCCGCTGCGCCTGCTGGTGCCCAAGAGGTATTTCTGGAAGAGCGCCAAGTGGCTGCGCGGGGTCGAGTTTATGGCCGAAGACCGCCCCGGCTTCTGGGAGCGCAACGGCTACCACATGGAAGGGGACCCCTGGCGGGAGGAGCGTTCCGGGTGGTAGGCCGGCGGTAAAGCGGTGACCGCGTGATCAGCTATCAACTCCGCCAGCGCGAATACCTGTTGCAGATCAGCCGGGCGTTGACCTCCCGGTTGGATCTGCCGTCCCTCCTGCGCCTCATCCTCAACAGCGTCGCCGACCTCGTGCGCGCGGAGGCCGGGCTGGTGGCCCTCCGCCGCGGCCAGGCCGCGGCCCTGACCATCCTGGCCAGCTACGGCATCCCGACCGTGCTGCTGCCGCGCTTTGCGCCCCTCCTGGCCGACCTGCCCGTGCAGGCGGACGGCTACGCCCTGCCCGACCTCCAGGCCCGGCTCAACCTCGTGGCCCGCGCGGTGCGCCTGCCGCTCAGCCAGGTCATCGCGCTGCCGCTGATCTTCCAGGATCGGCTGCTCGGCGTCATCTATCTCTTCCGCAGCGGCAGCATTGCGTTCGGCTCCAACGACGAGGACGTGCTGGCGAGCTTTGCGGATCAGGCCGCGATCGCCGTGCGCAACGCCCAGTTGTACGAGCAGGTCAGCGCGGAGAAGGGCCAGCTCAATGCGATCATCGACCGCAGCGCGGACGGCGTGATGATCCTCGACGCCGAGCTGCGCATCCAGGTCTTCAACCGGGCGCTGAGCCAGATGACCGGCTGGGCCGCGGAGAAGGCCATCGGCCGGCCCTGCTACGAGGTCCTGGCGCTGGAGGACGCCTCGGCCCCGCACCCGTGCGGCGCGGAGCAGCACGAGCTGCTGTTCCCCGAGGGCAAGCCCCTGACCGCGGATGGCCGGCTGATGCGGCCCGGCGTGACCTACTCGCCGCTCTACGACGAAGAGGGCCGCCTGCTCAACGTCATCGCCAACGTCGTGGACATCACCCGCTTCCGCGAGGCCGAGGAGATGAAATCGACCTTCGTGTCGGTCATCTCGCACGAGCTCAAGACGCCGGTGGCGCTCATCAAGGGCTACGCCAACACGCTCGCGCGCGAGGACGCAAACTGGGATCGCGCGACCGTGCGCGAGGGACTGGCCGTCATCAGCGAAGAGAGCGACCGCCTGAATGCGCTGATCAACAATCTGCTGGATGCCTCGCGCATCCAGGCCGGCGGCTTCAAGATCGAGCGGGCGGACGTGGCGATGCCCGCGCTGGCCGCCAGCGTGATGGACGGCTTCCGGGTGCAGGTCGCGCAGGCCGGCGTCGCGGACCGCTATCACTTCGTGGCGGACTTCCCGGCCGACTTCCCCTGCGTCGAGGGCGACGAGGAGCGGCTGCGGCAGGTGTTCAACAACCTGCTCAGCAACGCGGTCAAGTATTCGCCGAAGGGCGGCGAGATTCGCGTCGGCGGCTGGCAGCAGGGCGACCAGGTGACGCTCTACGTGGCCGACCAGGGCATCGGCATCCCCGAGGCCGAGCAGGCCCGGCTGTTCCAGCGCTTCTACCGGGTGGATTCGAGCCTCCGGCGCAGCACCCAGGGCGCGGGGCTGGGCCTGTATCTCTGTCGCTCCATCGTGGAGGCGCACGGCGGACGCATCTGGCTGCGCAGCGAGGCGGGCCGGGGAACCACGGTGTTCTTCACCCTGCCCGTCTGCGGGGAACAGGAAGAACGGGCATGAAGAAGCGCATTTTGGTCGTGGACGACGAGCCGCGCATCCGCCGCTTCGTGCGGATGAACCTGGATCTGGAGGGCTACGAGGTCACCGAGGCGGACGACGGCCTGGCCGCGCTCAACAAGGTGCGCGACAGCCTGCCCGACCTGGTGCTGCTGGACGTGATGATGCCCGACATGGACGGGTTCGAGACGCTGGAGCGGATCCGCGAGGTGTCGTCGGTGCCGGTCATTATGCTCACGGTCAAGAGCGACGAGGACGACCGGATTCGGGGCCTGGATCTGGGCGCGGACGACTATGTCACCAAGCCCTTCAGCCCGCGCGAGCTGTCGAGCCGCATCCGCGCGGTGCTGCGCCGCGCCGAGCCGGCCAAGCCGTCCGCCGGCGAGCCGCTGATCATCGACGAGGATCTGGCGATCGACTTCCCGCGGCGCGAGGTGATCGCGCGCGGGGAGCACGTCAAGCTGCGCCCGACCGAGTATCGGCTGCTCTCGCATCTGGTCGAGAACGCCGGGTGGATCGTGCCGCAGGAGACGCTGCTGGCGAAGGTGTGGGGGCCGGAGTATCGCGACGACAACCAGCTCCTGCGCCTCTACATCACCTATCTGCGCAAGAAGATCGAGCCCGACCCCTCGACCCCGCGCTACATCCTCACCGAGCGCGGGGTGGGCTATCGCTTCGTGGATTACCGGAAGAAGTGAGCCGAAGGCCGGATTTCGCGCGGAAACCCGGCCCCCGCCAAAGGCTGCGCCTGGCTGCTTCCCGCCAGGCGTCGAAGGCCCGCTAGATCAGCCCCGTCTCCTTGCCGACCTTCTCGAAGATCGCCAGGACGCGATCCATCTGCTCGATCGTGTGGGTCGCCATGTAGCTCGTGCGCAGGAGCTCGCGGCCGGGCTGCACGCCGGGCGACAGCACCGGGTTGACGAACACGCCCTCGTCGAACAGCCGCTTCCACACGTAGACGGTCAGCATCCGCTCGCCGATGATCACCGGGATGATCGGCGTCGTGGAATTGCCGATGTTGAAGCCCAACTGCCGGTAGCCGGCGCGCATGTAGTCGGCGATCTTCGCCAGATTCTCGACGCGCTCCGGCTCCTCGCGCATGATCTTGAGCGCGGCCAGGGCCGCGGCCGCGTTCGGCGGCGGGATGCTGGCGCTGAAGATGAGCGAGCGCGCGTGGTGCTTGATGTAGTGGATGACCGGCTCGTCGCCGGCGATGAAGCCGCCCAGCGAGGCGAACGACTTGCTGAAGGTGGACATGATCAGATCCACCTCGTCGGTCATGCCGAAGTGCGCCGCGGTGCCGCGGCCCTGGCCCAACACCCCCATCGCGTGAGCGTCATCCACCATCAGGCGCGCGCCGTACTTCTTGCACAGCGGCGCCAGCTCCGGCAGGGGCGCGATGTCCCCCTCCATGCTGTACAGCCCATCCACGATGACCAGCTTGCCCCTGTCTTCCGGCAGCCGGGCGAGCACGCGCTCCAGCTCCGCCATGTCCTGGTGCTCGAAGCGCTTGACATCGCCGAAGCTCAGCCTGGCCCCGTCGACGATGCTGGCGTGATCCTCCTTGTCCAGGATGACGTAATCCCCGCGGCCCATGAGCGCGCTGATCGTGCCCAGGTTGACCTGCATGCCGGTGGAGAAGACCAGCGCGGCCTCCTTGCCGACGAACTCGGCCAACTCGTGTTCGAGGTGCTCGTGCATCTCCAGCGTGCCGTTGAGGAAGCGCGAGCCGGTGCAGCTCGTGCCGTAGCGCTGGATGGCCTCGATGGCGGCCTGCCGCACGCGTGGATCGGTCGTCAGGCCGAGATAGTTGTTCGAGCCACACATGATCAGCCGGTGGCCGCGGAACACCGCCTCGGTGCCTTCGTTCTCGGTCAGGGGGATGAAGTAGGGATAGATCCCCGCTTCGATGGCCTGTTTGGCCTCGGTGAAGCCATAGCATTTTGCGAAGAGATCCATGACTGCTCCGTTATTTCAGGTAGCCGTGCTCTGCGTACCAGCGATAGGCCCTGGTTGCGGCAGCGCGGAACGGCAGGATGGGGTAGTCAAGCTCACGACGGGCCTTCTCCGAGCTGAAGAAGGCGTTGTATACTGACAGTCGAATCTGGTCGCTGCTCACCACGGGCGGCCGCGTGCTGAGGCGATTGTAGACGCCGACCGCGGCCGCCGCGGCCAGCAGCGACCAGCGGGGCAGCGTCAGCCGCGGGGCCTGGCGGCCCACGATCTGCGCCACGATCGCGGCGATCTCGCGATAGGTCAGGTTCTCGCCGCCGAGGATGTAACGCTCGCCCACGCGGCCGCGCTCCGCGGCCGCGATGTGTCCGGCGACGACTGCATCGACGTCCGCCATGCAGACGCCGCCGGGCGGGACCGCCGGCAGCGCGCGGCGCGCCAGCTCGACGATGATGCTGCCGGAGATCATGTAATGGTCGCCCGGCCCGATCACGACGGCCGGGTTGACGATGACCGCGGGCAGGCCCTGGGCCACGCCGCGCTGCACCTCCTGCTCGGCCAGGTGCTTGCTGTGGCCGTAGGCGAACTGCGCCATCTGCGGGTCGAAGGGCGTCTCCTCGTCCGCGAGCCGGCCGTCGTGCGGCAGGCCGATGGCCGCGACCGAGGACGTATGGACGAGGCGCTGCACGCCCGCGCGCAGACAGGCGTCCACCACGATGCGCGTGCCCCCGCCGTTGACCTGGTAGACCTGCGCGGCGCGCGCGCGCCAGTAGGAGGAGACCGCGGCGACATGGTAGACCACATCGCAGCCGGCGACCGCGCGCGCGACCGCGTCCGGGTCGAGGATGTCGCCGACGACCTCTTCCACGTCCAGGCCCGCCAGCCCGGC
>MWBF01000034.1 GCA_002068935.1 Chloroflexi bacterium ADurb.Bin325 | reverse complement strand
TGGGCAGGTCGCCGCCGATATCGCTCCAGACGAGCTGGGCCGGCTTGTTGGTGCAGAAGTAGACCCAATCCCAGGCCGTCTTGGTATCGGGCGCCCATTTGCCGACCACCCACATCCAGTGTGAGCCGGCGGTGTAGGGTTGCTGGCCTGGCTTTCGAACCGGGAACTCGGTGATGGTGTATTCAAGGTCCGGCGCCTGAGCTTTGAGCGAGCCCCGGGTGACTGGATGATTTAGCGTCATGGCGGCTTTGCCCAGGGCAAAGCGGTCCTGGCCGGTCAGGAAGGCGCTGTCATCGCTTTCTGCGGAGAGCTTGCAGAACCACTCGAAGGCTTCGAAGATCTCCGGATAGTCGGGCCAGACGAGTACGTGTTTGTCTGGGTCAGCCCACGGCTTGCCGCCCTGCTCGCGCTGGAGGAACTGTTGGAACAACATCGTCATCCAGGCAGAGTAATAACCCGTGTCGATGCCGATCTGATCGGTCACGTCGTCGTTTTTGATGGTGAGCTTTGCCGCGATCTGTGTGAAATCCTCAAAGCTATCGAAGGGCTTCTTGGCATCCAGGCCAGCCTCTTCGAAGAGAGCGTTGTTGCGGAAGATCAACAGGGTCTGGACATCCAGCGGCAGGCCATAGTACTCGCCGCCTCTCTTGCCGCGCTGGACCGTCCAAGGCAGGTAGTTGTTTGCGATCGTCTCCGATGAGACGACCAACTCATCGACCGGCACCAGATTGTCACCCGCAACGTACTCCTCCACCAGGCCCATGGGGATCTGGAAGACATCAGGGGCCGATCCTTTGCCGGCAGCAATGGCAGAGGCGAGCTTGCCCCAGTAGTCGGCCCAGGGAATGGACTGGAAGTCAATCGTGACGTTGGGGTTCTGATCTTCGTAGCGAGCCTTGAATTGCTCGACAGTCTGGGCGCGACTCACGGAATGATGCTGCCAGTGAGTCAACTTGATGGTTGCCTGCTCTGCGGCCGGCGCTGCGGCCGGGGCCTCGGCCCCTCCCGCAGCAGGTTGGGCCGGCGCAATCTCCGGGGGCGCGCATGCAGCGAGCATGCCGCCGGCCACCGTGATGCCGGCAGCGTGCAAGAAGTCACGACGGGTCAGTTTGCGGTCGGATTTCATGGGGCATCCTCCTTAGGGAGCATAGGTGATGAGTGTATGAAGCAGCAGAATGTGAAGCAATTGGGCTCACGATAGATGGACGCACAGTAAAGATAGTCGGAATGCTTGCACGAAGTGATATGGCTCTGCACCTCCTCTCTGTCGAGAGCGACAGGCGGCCGACCCATGCAGGATCGGCTGGTGTCAAGAGTCCCAAATGCGATCAGAAAGACGTAGGCCGTGCCCGCGTTCTTCGGCTGCGTGCGTAGCAACGCCCTCCGTTCAGAAGGCCTGCACCCTCGCGCGCATCTGGAATTGCTGAGCTGGCGTGGACGACATCGCGATTGTATGCTATTGTAGCGTATCTAGTGGGTTATTAGCTATTAGCTTTTGACAGAAAGGTGACGCCGACATGCCACGTGAGCCGGAGTCAGAACGGCCGGTGCAGCCATCTGGGCCAATGGGCAGGGATGCCAAGACATGGCTCAAGCTGATCCGTCAGGCGCTTGAGCATCTTTATGATTTCCCTGTGTTGGAACGCCATCCCCTGGCCCAGCTGCCTGGTCCGGATCCGGAACATTCCGTACGGCTGGGCGGCCAGGGGTTGCGCCGTATGCTGTTGGCAACTGTGGAGGCGTTGAGCCCTGCGCCCGGCACGCCGGTCCACGCGATCGACGCACGTATCTTCAATGTCCTGCATTTACATTATATCGAAGGCTTGACGATCGAGGAGACCGCGCGCGAGCTGGGGTTGTCTGTCCGCCAGATCTATCGCGAGCTCCGAGCCGGCGAAGAGCTGGTGGCGGGCGGCCTCTCGGAACGCCTCAACCGTGATGATCCTCAGCGTATTACGCGCCTGGCCGAGCATCCGCGTTCCATGGAACTTCTGGTGATGGTCGAGCGCAGCCAGAAGATTGTCGAGGGCCTGGCCGCGCAGCGTGGCATACAGGTGGTGCTTGGCGCGAGGGACGACGAAGTCACTGTGCGCTGCGACCCGCTGCTTGCACATCAGGCCCTCGTGAGCGTGCTGACAGCCGCATTGCAGCGCGCTAGCTCCGGTGTCTTAGAGGTGACGTTGGGCAGCGCCGCGGAGAGATCGACCCTCACAGTCACGTATGACCCCCTACCCGAGCGCCCCCAACCGGCCGCGCTCGGATCGGCCGCGGCCGGCTTGATCGACCAGCTCGGCTGGCAGATCGCCTGGACAGAAATGTCGGATGGCCGTGAGGTCCTGTCCCTGGATCTGCCCGCATGCAGGTCTGTATTACTCGTGATCGACGATGATGAAGGGTTGGCCCAGTTGCTTGACCGCTATCTGACCGGCTTCAATCTACATGTGGTGGCCGCCGGGAGCGGGCCCGTCGGCCTGACCCTGACGCATGAGCTTGCACCTGCTGCGGTTGTGCTCGATGTGATGATGCCTGATGTGGATGGCTGGGAGGTGTTGCAGACTCTCCGCACGCAGCCCGAGACGAGCGCCATTCCGGTCATTATCTGTTCCGTCTTCAATGATCCCGAGTTGGCTTCGGCGCTCGGTGCATCCTACTTCCTGCCCAAACCTGTCAGCCGTGAAGCTCTGCTGGAGGCGTTGCGGGCAGTCGACCTGTTGTAGGCAAGGCGGGCGCAGATCGCTCATCGTAGCGCGGCTCTAGGGTCGATGTCAATGCACGTACGCAGTTTAATACCTCCAGGGGGCGCAGGCCATCGCCGCGTTGTATTACGATTTGGCCACCGTGCTGCTGGAGCGTATCTTCGGCAAAGCTGGTTGCTGTCAGGATGAAGACCGGGATAGCCGCCAGGGCGGGCTGTGCACGCATCTGGGCCAACACCGAAAATCCGTCAACCTCAGGCATCATCAGATCCAGTAAAACGATATCGGGCGGGTCTTCTACCATCATGGTCAATCCGGCCGCCCCATCATAGGCGTGACGGGTGCGGTAAGGTGTGGGCAAAGCCTGTAACATCCGCTCGATGAGCTGTACGAACCCCCGATCATCGTCGATGACGAGCACGCGAGCCTCTACACGGTCGGCCGGTACGGCTGCTTGCAGCACCTGGGCCAGTTGAGCGCTACCGATCGGTTTGGTCAGACAGCCCGCGACGGCCAGGTCTTCGGCCAACCATGCCTTGCTCGGTAGTGAACAGGCAATGACCGGCACGGGCAGCGCGGTTATCAGCATCGAGCTATCGACCGTCAGATGACCGATGGCCGGGGAAATATTGTGGATGACCGCCCGTGGATGGTACAGGCGGATTTCATCATCTAGCGTACCGGTGCAAGGGATGACGTCGAACTCTGGCAGATGGCGGCCCAGCCAGCCGGTCAGCGCGGCATCCGCGTTCGCGGCCAGCACCACGGGCCGTGAACGCGGCGCCCCGATCCGTATCGCATGCCGCTTTTCCACCCGGATCTGGGCCGCCGCGGGCAGCGGAAGCGTGAAACTGATGACGGCGCCTGCGCCGGGGGTGCTTTCGGCCCAGATACGTCCATCATGCGCCTCTACGAACTGCTTGCTGATAGACAGCCCCAACCCCATCCCCTGGTGCTTGCGGTGTAGCGATGTGTCTACCTGGTAGAATTCCTGGAAGACATTTTCCAAGTTTTCGGCTGCGATGCCTGGCCCGTTATCGTGAACGCTGATGAGCACATCGGTTGGACGGCTTTCCGCGGTGAGCCGGACGACGCCGTGTTCGGTGAAGCTGCGTGCGTTGTTGAGCAAATTGAGTAGCACCTGACGGATGCGTGTACGGTCGATCTCCAGCGCCGGCAGATCTGCCGCAACATCGATCTCGAAACGCACAGCTGAACTACCGGGCGCTGGGTTCGAGGGAAAGAGATCGCGCGCCAGCTCGGCGGTTGCGATCAGGAATGGAGTCAGCGGGGTTGGCTCCTTGCTCAATGTGAAGCTCGTCATCTCGAAACGTGATAGATCCAGCACGTCATCGATCATGCCGGTCAGGTGACGCGTGCCTCGATAGATCTGGTATACATCTCGACGCAGTGCGGGCGGCCACGTCATGTCGCCGTAGACTTCCGGGGAGAGGTACATGATTTCGGAGAAACCTAGGATGAGGTTGAGCGGCGTACGTAACTCGTGGCTGATGTTTGCCGCGAAACGTTCCTTCATCTGCCGCGCCCCTTCCGCCTGCTGACGGGCGTAAACCAGCTCGTCCTGTGTACGCTCCAGCAGAGAATAGGCCAGGTCGAGGGCCTTGAGCGTGCGGTGCAACTCCCCGCGGTCGCGGCGCGTCTGTTCAAGCAGCCGGTCGGCCTCCTGTTGAGTGTTCCAGATCCACGCCAGCGCGGTATACAGTGTCCGCGCGGCCAGCCAGGCACAACCTGTGCTGAGGGCCAGGCTGATGCCTAATCCCGCCAACGAATAGGGCCGGTCTGCCGAGTATAACCCTATCGCGGCCAAACCTATGACGGCCGTTGCTAAGAATTCATGACCGGGGAGCAGGAAGGCGGCAAGGAAGGTCAGCATGATGCCGAGAAACGGCAGCCACGGATCGGAGCGGAGGACCAGGGCCAACGTCTCCAATCCGAGCAGGCCCCATAGCAGAACAAAGCGCGCCAGCGCGGGCTTGATGGTCACAAGCCGTAGCGTCCCCAGGCTCAACCCTAGCGTCGCCAGGAGCAGGCCAAAAATCGACACGGAGAACGGCTCAAATGGCAGTGCGCCCCAGAGTGCAATCACGCTCGCACAGCAGATGAAGAAAGCCACGCGTTGCGTCAGCTGCTGACGAAGCGCCTCCAGGTTGACCAACCCCTCATTATGCCAGGGGGGATTTTTCCAGGCCGAGAGTGCCATGTTTTCCTCGAGAATCGATGATGGATCTATAGGGCAGTCTAGCACGGACGCGGGCCGCGCGCCAGCTGATTGTTGATTTTTCTGCCGATACGGCTTACGAAACTGCCCATTTTTTGACACGCGCCTGCTCCTATGCTAGACTGCCCAATCGCCGCGTAGATTGCCAGCGATACAGGATCTACGCTTAACAAACTGTAACTGGACAACTCATCCAGAGGGGGGGAGGGAACGGCCCTGCGATCCCCCGGCAACCACCTGGAGTCCCGGATCATGGTTGCGCAAACCCAGCCGCTGAGTCCTCCGCACACAACCTGTGAAGCGTGCAACGGACAAGGCACAAAAGCGAGAGGTTTGCGACGCGCTCCAGGCTGGTGCCAAGTCCGTCAGCGTGTTTGCGACCTGCGCCGCAAGCTCAGAGCTGGAAGATGAGAGGTTGGAACAACGTCCGCGCTGTGCCCTCCTCCCGGAGGGCTTTTTTGTTGCCTGAGAAGGTCGGCCTGCCGACGAAGCCGCGCTTCGTGCACGGGCCCGTTTTCTGAACATCAGGAGCACGCCGATGCCGCGCACCCTGTGGTGGGAAGCGAACCAGCTCAAGATGATCGACCAGCGGATCCTGCCGCTGCAATACGAGATCCTGGCCTACACCGATTACCGCGTCGTGGCGCGGGCCATCACCGACATGGTCGTGCGCGGCGCGCCGGCCATCGGCGCGGCGGGCGGCTTCGGCATGGCGCTGGCCGCGCTGCAAAGCCCCGCGCGCGACCGCGACGGCCTGCTCGCCGACCTGGCCCAGGCCCAGGCCGTGCTCGACGCGGCCCGGCCCACCGCGGTCAACCTGAGCTGGGCGACCGCGCGCATCATGGAGCTGGCGCGGCGGGCCGCCCCGGCGGACGCCGACGGCCTGCGGGCGGCCATCATCGCGGAGGCGCAGCGCATCGCGGACGAGGACGTGGAGATCAACCGGCGGATGGGCGCGTTCGGCGCGGCGATCGTGCCGGAAGAGGCCAACATCCTGACCCACTGCAACGCGGGCGCGCTGGCCACCGTCGATTACGGCACCACGCTCGGCGTGGTGCGCGCCGCGGTCGAGCAGGGCAAGCGGGTGCATGTGTGGGTGGATGAGACGCGGCCGCGGCTGCAAGGCGCGCGGCTGACCGCGTGGGAGCTCACGCAGGACGGCATCCCCATGACGCTCATCGCGGACAACGCCGCGGGGATGCTGATGCGGCTGGGCCGGGTGGATGTGGTGCTCTACGGCGCGGACCGGGTGGCTGCAAACGGCGATGTGGCGAACAAGATCGGCTCGTACAAGCTGGCCGTCATCGCGAAGGAGAACGGGATTCCCTGCTTTGCGGTCGTGCCGACGCCGACGATCGACCTCTCGCTGGCGCACGGCGACCTGATCCCCATCGAGGAGCGCGCCGCGGAGGAGGTGACGCAGGTCGGCAGCGAGCGCATCGCGCCGGAGGGCGTGGCGGTCTACAATCCCGCCTTCGACGTCACCCCGGCCCGCTATCTGACCGGCATCATCACCGAGGAAGGCATCTGCTATCCGCCGTTCGAGCAGAGCCTGCGGCGGGCGGTGGAGGCGGCGGAGCGGAGACGGGCGGACGGGTAGACCGGAGGCCCTGAGCCGCTGGCCCACTTGTTTTCCGGATTGCTGATATGACCGAGCAACCCACCCCCTGGCTCGACCACATCATCCACGGCGATGCGCGGCGCATGGACGCCGTGCCGGACGCATCGGTGCAGTTGGTCGTGACCTCGCCGCCGTACAACGTGGCGAAGGACTACACGGATCACAACGACAGCCT
This sequence comes from Chloroflexi bacterium ADurb.Bin325, assembly GCA_002068935.1. Taxonomy (GTDB): domain Bacteria; phylum Chloroflexota; class Anaerolineae; order CG2-30-64-16; family CG2-30-64-16; genus MWBF01. The sequence continues at coordinate 10,281 of MWBF01000034.1, read as the reverse complement.
GCGGCTCGACGAGTATCTCGCGCTGCTCGATGATGTGTGGCGGGAGTGCTACCGGGTGCTGACGCCGGGCGGCCGGCTGTGCATCAACGTCGCCAACACCGACCGCAAGCCCTATCTCTCGTTGGTCAGCCTGATCGACGAGCAGTTGCGGACGAGCGCATGTCAGTGGCTGCACCGGGGCCATATCATCTGGGACAAGGGCGCTTCCGCCGGCATCTCGACCGCCTGGGGCAGCTTTGCCCGCTCGTCCAACCCGATCCTGCGCGATGTCCACGAGTACATCACCGTGTGGAGCAAGGCGCAGCTCAAGCTGGCGGGCGGCGGCCTCACGGGCGTCACGGGCAACGAGTTCGTGTCCTGGACGCGCAGCGTGTGGCGGCCGGAGGAGCGGCTCAAGGAGCTGGAGCGCAAGATTGCCGAGAAGCTGGCCGACGCGCGGCGCCGCGGCAAGGATGACGCCTGGATCGCCGAATCGATCGCCCGCGCGGTGTGGGGCCAGGCGACGGAGCCGGGCGACTCCGTCTGGGAGATGACCACCGAATCGACGGTGGATCACCCCGCGCCGTTCCCGGTGGAGCTGCCGAAGCGCGTGATCCAGCTCTACACGCAGCCCGGCGACGTGGTGCTCGACCCGTTTATGGGCTCCGGCTCGACCGCGGTTGCCGCCAGGCTGACCGGACGGCATTACGTGGGCTACGAGCTGTCGGCGGAATACTGTCAGCTGGCGGAGAAGCGGCTGGCAAGCCTCGCCCAGGGAGTTGGTCGATCGGGTTTGTGCGTAGCAGGGCGAGATGAAGCGGTCGAAGGCGACGGTTGAGGTCGACCAAAGCATCAAGATCGGCGATTTGTCTGCGGCGACGGTCTTGGCGTTCTCGGATCATATCTGCGGGACAGTATTGATACCGGCTGAGGTCAAGCGCACTTTGATCATGCGCCTGCGAGCGCGGGGCAAATCCAAGATCCGGGCCACGGTACAGGTCTTTGCGGCCGCGCTGTTCCTGCTGTTGGAGAGCGCGATTCCCAAGATCAGTTTTGTCGTAATCGATACGGAGTACTCTGGTTATGAGCCGGACATCGAGGGGATGCTGCTGAATCTTCTGCGGAAGGCGGAGCCTGAGTTTGGCAAGGAGCGCCTGGTCTTCCGGCAGGTTGGCAAGTCATCGCCGGCGCACAAGCAGGCAGTCGCAGTTCATCGAGGCAGGATGGAGCCGGACAGAGTTCTGAAGATAGAAGACTTTCTGGCTGTGCTCAACTGGAAATAAAAACAATCGGGGGAGCTTACGCCCACCGCCCGCTTAGTCCCTGGTGGTGTTCCAGGAAGGCTACGGGCCACCCGATCTAACCAAAAGTATACGTCTGCCGTTCAGATTTGTCAAGGGCAATCCCAAGCGGCGCAGAATGCGCATTGCGTATCACGAGGTTCAATGTCTGTCATCGTCACCGGTTCGATCGCAACCGATTACATCATGAAATATCCCGGCCGGTTCCTGGAACATATCCTGCCCGAGGCCGGCAAGATCAGCGTCAGCTTCCTCGTCGAGGAGAGGCAGATGAGCCGCGGCGGGATCGGCCCGAACATCGCATACACGATGGCGCTGCTCGGCGAACGCCCGCGGCTGATGGGCACCGTCGGCGAGGACTTCGGCGAGTATCGCGCATGGCTGGAGGAGCGGGGCGTCGATACGTCGCTGGTGGTGGCTTATCCGGGCGAGTTCACCGCCACCTTCACCGTCATCACCGACCTGGAGCAGAACCAGATCGCCGGGTTCCACGCCGGCGCGATGAGCCGCGGCCGCGAGCTGACCTACCGGGGGCTGGACGCCGACGGGGTGGACTACGTCATCATCTCGCCGCACGACCCCGAGGGGATGCTGCGCAACTGCGCCGAGTGTCGCGAGCTGGGCCTGCGCTTCATCTTCGACCCCAGCCAGCAGCTTGCCCGGCTCAACGACAGGCAGGTGCTGGCCGGCCTGCAAGGGGCCTATGCGCTGACGGTCAACGATTACGAGCTGGAGATCATCAAGTCGAAGACCGGGCTGGACGAGGCGGACATCCTGGCCGACGTCGAGCTGCTGGTCGTCACCCGCGGGCCGGACGGCTCCACCCTCATGTCGCGCGACCGGCGGGTCGATGCGCCCATCGCGCCGCCCGAGCAGATCGTCGATCCCACCGGCGTGGGCGACGCGTTCCGCGGCGGCCTGTTGGTCGGCCTGGTGCGCGGTTACTCCTGGGAGACCACCGCGCGCATCGGCGCGCTGGCCGCGACCTACTGCCTCGAACGGGCGGGCACGATGAACCACCGCTACACCGTGCCGGAGTTTGTGGCGCGCTACCGGCGGCACTTCGGGGACGCGCCGGAACTAAACGACCTATTGAAGATTGCAGATTGAAGATTGCAGGGCGAGTACCCGCTCTTCAATCTGTAATCTGTAATCTGCAATCTGTAATCAATGCTTGAAGGAGCAACTACCGAGTGAGCACTAACTACGACATCAAGGATATTCGCCTGGCAGACAAGGGGCGGTTCCGCATGCAGTGGGCCGCGCGCGAGATGCCGGTGCTCGACCAGATCGAGGCGCGCTTCGCTAAGGAGCGTCCGCTGGACGGCCTGCGCATCTCCGCGTGCCTGCACGTGACGAGCGAGACGGCCAACCTGATGCGCGTGTTGCAGGCCGGCGGCGCCGACGTCGTCCTGACCGCGTCCAACCCGCTCTCGACCCAGGACGACATCGCGGCCACGCTCGTCGCCCATTACGAGATGCCGGTCTACGCCATCAAGGGCGAGGACAACGCGACCTACTACCAGCACATCAAGGCCGCGCTCGACTTCAAGCCCCACATCACGATGGACGACGGCGCCGACCTGGTCAGCACGCTGCACAAGGAGCGCCGCGAGCTGCTCGACGGCATCATCGGCGGCACCGAGGAGACGACGACCGGCGTCATCCGGCTGCGCGCGATGGCGCACGACGGCGAGCTGATGTTCCCCGTCGTCGCGGTCAACGATGCGATGACCAAGCACCTCTTCGACAACCGCTACGGCACGGGCCAGAGCACGATGGACGGCGTCATCCGCGCGACCAACGTCCTGATCGCGGGCAAGCGGGTGGTCGTGGCCGGCTACGGCTGGTGCAGCCGCGGCATCGCGCTGCGCGCAAAGGGCCTCGGCGCAGACGTGATCGTCACCGAGGTGGACCCGCTCAAGGCGCTCGAGGCGACCATGGACGGCTTCCGGGTCATGCCGATGGCCGAGGCCGCGCCGCAGGGCGACATCTTCATCACCGCGACCGGCGACATCAACGTCCTGGACCAGCACCACTTCGAGGCGATGAAGAGCGGCGCGATCATGTCCAACTCCGGCCACTTCAACGTGGAGATCAACATCCCCGCGCTGGAGGCGATGGCCGTCGAGATTCGCCGGGTGCGCGAGTTCCTGGACGAGTACATCCTGGCCGATGGTCGCCGCCTCTATCTGGCCGGCGAGGGCCGCCTGATCAACCTGGCCGCGGCCGAGGGCCATCCCAGCGCGGTGATGGATATGAGCTTCGCCAATCAGGCCCTGGCCGCCGAATATATGGTCAAGAATCATGCCAGCCTGGCCCACACCGTCTACAGCGTTCCGCAGGAGATCGACAACGAGATCGCCCGCCTCAAGCTGGCCGCGATGGGCGTCAATATCGACGTGCTGACCCCCGAGCAAGAGGCGTATCTGAACGAGTGGCGGATGGGGACGTGACAGATTGAAGATTGCAGAAGGAAGATTGAAGATAGAAGATGGTTCTGCCAGGATATCTTCTATCTTCTATCTTCCATCTTCCCTGTCCCTGACTCTATATAAGGAGCGATATACGTGACAACTACATTTGCGAGTTCTGCCAAATTCTACTTCACCTCGGAGTCTGTGACCGAGGGGCACCCCGACAAGGTCTGCGACCAGATCTCCGACGCCGTCCTGGACGCCATCATCAAGGACGACCCGGATGCGCGCGTGGCGTGCGAGGTGTCGACGACGACGGGCCTGATCCTGGTCATGGGCGAGATCACCACCAGCACTTACGTGGATATCGCGACGCTGGTGCGCGATGTCGTGCGCGACATCGGCTACACGCGCGCCAAGTTCGGCTTCGACGCCGACACCTGCGGCGTCATCGTCAGCATCAAGGAGCAGAGCCCGGACATCGCGCTCGGCGTCGACAAGGCGCTGGAGGCCAAGCGGGGCGAGATGACCGATGCGGAGATCGAGGCCATCGGCGCGGGCGACCAGGGCATGATGATCGGCTTCGCCTGCAACGAGACCGAGAGCTATATGCCGCTGTCGATCGACCTGGCCCACAAGCTGTGCAGGCGGCTGGCGCAGGTCCGCAAGGACGGCACGCTGCCCTATCTGCGGCCCGACGGCAAGAGCCAGGTGACGGTCGAGTATCACAATGGCAAGCCGGTGCGCGTGGACACGATTGTCATCGCCGCGCAGCACAGCCCCGATGTCGAGCACTCGAAGATCGAGGCGGATCTGTACGAGCGCGTCATCAAATACGTGGTGCCCAACGGCTACCTGGATAAGGACACCAAGATCTACATCAACCCGACCGGCCGCTTCGTCGTCGGCGGGCCGATGGGCGACTCCGGGCTGACGGGCCGCAAGATCATCGTCGATTCCTACGGCGGCGTCGCGCGGCATGGCGGCGGCGCATTCTCCGGCAAGGACCCCACGAAGGTGGATCGCTCCGCGTCGTACATGATGCGCTACATGGCCAAGAACCTGGTCGCGGCGGGCGTGGCCGACCGGCTGGAGATCCAGGTGAGCTACGCCATCGGCGTGGCCCGCCCGGTCAGCATCGCGGTCGAGACCTTCGGCACGGGCAAGGTCAGCGACGAGCGGATCGTCCAGCTCATCCGCGACAACTTCGACCTGCGGCCGGCCGCGATCATCCGCGACCTGGATCTGCGCCGGCCGATCTATCGGGCGACCGCGTCTTACGGCCACTTCGGCCGCCACGACATCGACGCGCCGTGGGAGCGCCTGGACAAGGTGGATGCGCTGCGCAAGGCCGCGGGCCTGTAGCGCGGCGCGCACAGTCGAGGAGCGAGGGGCCGGATTTCCGCGCAGTCGGGTGGAAATCCGGCCTTTTTGCCCGGAGCCGCCTTCGAAGATAAAGGGCGGTTCTTTCTTTTATTTCATCCCATCCTGCGGTATAATCGCTGCAAACGTAACAAACGTCGCGGTAGGCGCGGGCGGAGGAGCATCTTGCGGGCGCTCATCACGGGCATCTCCGGTTTTGTCGGCAGCCACCTGGCCGAGTACCTGCTGGCGCAGGGCGGCTGGGAGGTCGCCGGGACGGTCTATGGCCGGCCGGACAACATCGTTCACCTGGGCGACCGCTTGCAGCTGTTCCCCGCGGAGCTGTCGCGGCTGGAAGTGGTGCGCTATATCGTCGAGCAGAGCCGGCCCGACTACATCTTTCACCTGGCCGCACAGCCGATCCCATCCCTCTCGCGGCAGGACCCGTGGTTCACGTTGGAGAACAACATCCGGTCGCAGCTCAACGTGCTCGAGGTGGTCGCGCAGCTCGGGCTCAAGTGTCGGGTGCTGGTCGTCGGCTCGAGCGAGGAGTATGGCCGCGTGGACGAGGCGGATCTGCCCATCCGGGAGGAGACGCCCCTGCGCCCGACCTCGCCCTATGCGGTGAGCAAGGTCGCGCAGGACTATCTGGGCCTGCAATACTGGCTGAGCAACGGCGTCGAGGCCGTGCGCGTGCGGCCCTTCAACCACATCGGGCCGCGGCAGCGCCAGGGCTTTGTCGCGCCCGATTTTGCCGCGCAGGTGGCGGAGATCGAGGCGGGCCAGCGGCCCCCGCGCATCCGCGTCGGCGCGCTGGACGTGGCGCGGGACTTCAGCGACGTGCGCGATATCGTGGCGGGCTACGTGCTGGCCCTCACCCAGGGCGAGCCGGGCGAGGTCTACAACCTGGGCGCGGGCCGCGCGCACACCGTCCGCCAGCTCCTGGATTTGCTCATCGCGGCGGCCGGCGTCGAGGTGGCGGTGGAACAGGATCCCGCGCGCATGCGCGCGGTGGATGTTCCGCTGATGGTCGCGGATTGCACGCGGCTGCGCGAGCGGACGGGCTGGCAGCCGACGATTCCCTTCGAGCAGAGCATACGGGATGTGCTCGATTACTGGCGCGAGCAACTGCGGACGGGGGCCAGCGACCCGACGCCGTTGGGCCTGCGCGTGACGCACTGAGACGAAAGGTCAGGCATGCCGACAGCATTGATCACCGGCGTCACCGGCCAGGACGGTTCCTATCTGGCCGAGTTTCTGCTGGAGAAGGGCTACGACGTCATCGGGATGGTGCGCCGCACGAGCACCGTCAACTTCGACCGCATCCGCCATATCCAGGATCGGGTCGAGATCGTGCAGGGCGACCTGTTGGATCAGGTCAGCCTGATCAACATCCTGCAACAGCATCGGCCCGATGAGGTCTACAACCTCGCCGCGCAGAGCTTTGTGCCGACGAGCTTCACCCAGCCCGTGCTGACCGGCGAGTTTACGGCCATCGGCGTGACGCGGATGCTGGATGCCCGCCACATCCGCTTCTACCAGGCATCCAGCTCCGAGATGTTCGGCAAGGTGCAGGAGACGCCGCAGCGCGAGACGACGCCGTTCTACCCGCGCAGCCCGTACGGCGCGGCAAAGGTGTACGGCCACTGGATCACGGTCAACTATCGCGAGAGCTACAACCTGTTCGCCTGTTCGGGCATCCTGTTCAACCATGAATCCCCGCGCCGCGGGCTGGAGTTCGTGACGCACAAGATCAGCAATGCAGCCGCGCGCATCAAGCTCGGCCTGCAAGACGAGCTCCTGTTGGGCAACCTGGATGCGCAGCGCGATTGGGGCTATGCGCCCGATTATGTGCACGCGATGTGGCTGATGCTCCAGCAGGATCACCCGGACGACTACGTGATCGCGACGGGCGAGACCCACTCGGTGCGCGAGTTCTGCCAGGCCGCGTTCGCCTGCGTCGACCTGGATTGGGAGCAGTACGTGAAGGTGGACCCCAGGTTCTACCGGCCCGCGGAGGTGGATCTCCTGGTCGGCGATGCGAGCAAGGCCCGTCGGGTGCTGGGCTGGCAGCCGTCGGTGACGTTCAACGACCTGGTGCGCATCATGGTGGAGGCGGATCTGGCCCGGCTGCGCCAGCAGGGCAACCACACGCCGCATATAGGGTGAGCGGATGAGCGACATCATCTTCGGGACGGACGGCTGGCGCGCGCGCATGGCGGAGGGTTACACCTTCGACAACGTGCGGCGCTGCGCCCAGGGCTTTGCGGACTATCTCAAGGCCACCTATGCGGACGCCGCGCAGCGCGGCGCGGTCGTCGGCGGCGACAGGCGGTTCCAGTCCGAGGATTTTGCCGCGGCCGCGGCCGAGGTGCTGGCCGGCAACGGCATCCCGGTGCACTTCGCGGGGGGCGGCGTGCCGACGCCCGTGCTGTCGTTCGGCGTCACCGATGTCCACGCGCTGGGCGCGGTCAACATTACCGCCAGCCACAACCCGCCGGCCGACAACGGCTTCAAGGTGCGCGACCCCAACGGCGGCGCGATCGACCCGGCCGGGCTGAAGGCCATCGAGGCGCGCATCCCCGCGACCCCCGCGGGCGTCCAGCGGATGGACTTCGACCGGGCGCGCAAGGCCGGCCTGATCCGGGCGTATGACCCGATCCCCCACTACGATGCGCGCATCCGCTCGCTCGTGGATGTCGACCGGCTGCGGGCCGCGGGCTTCACCGTGCTCGTGGACAACATGTGGGGCAACGGCGCGGGCCATATCTCGCGGCTGATCGGCGGCGGCAAGACCCGCGTCATCGAGTATCACGCCGAGCGCAACCCGATCTTCCCGGAGATGAGGCGGCCCGAGCCGATCCCGCCGAACGTGGATGCGGGGCTGGCGAAGGCGCGCGAGCTGGCCGCGGACGTGGTCTGCATCATGGACGGCGACGCGGACCGCTGCGGCATGGGCGACGAGAACGGCGCGTTCGTGGATCAGTTGCGGGTGTACGCGCTGCTGGCGATGTACCTGTTGGAGGTGCGCGGGGAGCGCGGCCCGATCATCAAGTCGCTCAGCACGACCGCCATGCTCGACAAGCTCGGCAAGCGCTACGGCGTGCCCGTGGTGCATACGGGCGTGGGCTTCAAGTACATTGCGCCCGCGATGGTGGAGCACGACGGCCTCATCGGCGGCGAGGAGAGCGGCGGCTATGCGTTCCGCGGGCACGTGCCGGAGCGTGACGGCATCCTGGCCAACCTGTACCTGCTCGACCTGCTGTGCCGGACGGGCAAGAAGCCGACCGAGCTGCTGACCATGCTGTTCGATATGGTGGGCGGGCCGCACTATTACGACCGCATCGACACCCGGCTGACGGACGATGCGCTCAAGCAGGCCGCGCGCGCGCGGCTCGACCGGGCCCAGCCCGCGGAGGTTGCCGGGCTGAAAGTCACCGGCAAGGACATGACCGACGGCTACAAGTTTTCGCTGGAGGACGGCGGCTGGCTGCTCGTCCGCTTCTCCGGCACCGAGCCGCTGATTCGCGTGTATTGCGAGACGACGCACGGCGACCTGGTGCCCGCGATCCTGGCCGACGGGCTGAAGATCGCAGGCATCGCGTGATCGATACCCACTGCCACCTCGACCTGCGCCAGTTCGACGCCGACCGCGAGGCGGTGATCGAGCGGGCCGCGGCGGCAGGGGTGTGGGCCATCATCAATCCGGCGATCGACCTGGCGTCGTGCCGCCGGGCGCTGGCGCTGGCGGACGCCCATCCGGGCGTCTACGCCGCGGTGGGCGTCCACCCGAACGACTGCGGCGACTTCAGCGAGGAGACGGTCGGCGCGCTGCGCGAGCTGGCGCAGCATCCGAAGGTCGTCGCCATCGGCGAGATCGGGCTGGACTATTACTGGGAGCGCGTGCCGCACGACCGGCAGCAGCGGGCGCTGCGCAGCCAGCTGGCCCTCGCCGCGGAGCTGGGCCTGCCCGTGATCCTGCACGCGCGCAACGCGCCGGCGCCGGATGCGCCCTCCTGCAACGCCGACCTGCTGCACGAGATCGAGCAGTGGGCGCAGCGGACGCCGCGGGCAACAAGCGGCATCGTGGGCGTCTGGCATGCGTTCTCCGGCGCGCTGGCCGAGGCGCAGCGGGCCTATGCGGCCGGGCTGGTGTTGGGGCTGGGCGGCCCGGTGACGTTTCAGAATGCGCGGCGTCTGCACGCGCTGACGCCGCAACTGCGGCTGGACAGGCTGCTGTTGGAGACGGATGCGCCCTATCTGGCCCCGCATCCCTATCGCGGCCAGCGGAATGAGCCGGCCTATGTGCCCTTGATTGCCCAGAGCCTGGCGCGGCTCTTTGGCACGTCGGTCGATAATGTAGTACAAGAAACCGAAGCGACGACGCACCGCTGCTTCGGGATCGGGGGTCTCCTGCCAGGCGCGGCCTGAGCATCTGTCCGCACATGCGGATAGGCTCCAGGCCGCCAGCAGGATCGGTCCCCGGCCCGCGCGGGCCGGCGGTCAGTGGCTCGGCGTAAGGAATCCATGATCAAAGAAGTGACACTGCTCGAGCTGGTACAAGGCGACCTTCTCAAGGTCGAGCAAAAGATGCGCTCCATCGGCGCGGGGACCTATGCGCCGCTGGCCGAGGTGTTCCTGCAACTGCTGGCGAGCGGCGGCAAGCGGCTGCGGCCCGCGCTGGCGCTGGGCGCGCACGGCCTGTTTGCGGATCAGGTCTCCGAGAAGGTCATCGCGATGGCGGCCGCGGTCGAGATGCTGCACAACGCCACCCTGGTCCACGACGACCTGATCGACAACGCGCTCGTGCGCCGCGGGGTGACGACGCTCAACGCAGTGTGGAACAAGGGCGCGACCGTGCTGGCGGGCGATTATCTGTTTGCGCGGGCCGCGGGCTTCGCCGCGGAGACCGGGCATATCCGCGTGGTGCAGCTCTTTGCGGAGACGCTGCGCATCATCGTGGACGGCGAGCTGCGCCAGCTCTTCTCCAGCCGCGAGTGGAACCAGCCGAAGGACGCCTACTACCCGCGCATCTTCGCCAAGACGGCCTCCCTCTTTGCCGCCGCGACGCGCTCCGGCGCGATCCTGGCGGACGCCGCGCCGGAGCAGGAGCAGGCGCTCGACGACTACGGCAGGCACCTGGGGATGGCCTTCCAGATCGTCGACGACATCCTGGATTACGAGGGCAACGAGGCGACGTTGGGCAAGCCGGTGGGCGGCGA
>MWBF01000033.1 GCA_002068935.1 Chloroflexi bacterium ADurb.Bin325 | reverse complement strand
GGTGACGAGCGGCGCGGCCTGGCCGTTGAGCGCATCGAGGAACAGCTCGAACGCGTGCGGCCAGGCCGGGGGCAGATCTTCCCACGGCTGCCGCCCGTCCGCGCCGGGCACGTGGCTGCTCTGGAAGAAGAGCTTGTCGTTGGCGAGGTACGCGTGGCCCTCGGTGCCGCTGATGAGCAGGCGGACGGGGTGGGCGATGTCCACCCAGCCCGCGGCCAGGCTGCCAATGACGCCGTTCGTAAACTTCAGCAGCCCCTCGCCATACTCGTCGCAGTCGCCGTACCGGCCCGTCGCGACGCCGACCGCCGCGGTGACCGCGTTGACGGCCGGCGCGTCCGCGGCGGCCCCCATCATCCAGAGCATCACGTCGAGCGAGTGCGTGCCCAGGTCGCCGAAGCCGCCGATGCCGGCCTGCGCGGGGTCGGCCATCCAGCGGTACTCGGTGTCGAAGTAGCCGCGCAGCGAGCCGGCGTGGCAGTTGGTGTGGCGGATGCGGCTGAGCGTGCCGAAGCTGCCCGCGGCCAGTTGCGCGCGCAGGAACTGGTGCACCGGCTCCCCGCGCATGAAGTAGCCGGTCTGGAAGAGCACGCCCGCGGCCTCGATCGCATCCGCCATGCGGTGCGCGTCCCCCGCGCCCATGCCCAGCGGCTTCTCCACGAAGAGGTGCTTGCCGGCCTGCGCGGCCGCAAGCACCAGGGCCTCGTGCCGATCGGTCTCCGAACAGACGATGATGCCCGAGATGGCCGGGTCGGCCCAGACGGCCTCGACCTCGGCGACGGCCTGCGTGTTGAGCGCCTCGGCCTGCACCTGCGCGCGGGCCGGCTGATGATCCCAGACATATTTGACGTGCACATCGGAGCGGGCGTTCAGTCGTTTGACGAACCCCGGCGTGTGGATGTGCGCGCAGCCAACGAGTGCCAATTCGATCATGTCATGTCCTTCCATGCTTATGTGGACGACAGGCGCTGAAGCGCCCACTACGAACCTGTGATGTTTGTAGCAGGCGCTCGCGCGCCACTACAGTTTGCTCTGGTCGGTCTCCGACCGAGCCAGGGGGCACGGTCAGAGACCGGCCCCAGCGCGTTGGTTTGTAGTAGGCGCTTGAGCGCCCCGTGTGCCGACAGGCGCTGAAGCGCCCACCACGAACCTGTGATGTTTGTAGCAGGCGCTTGAGCGCCCCGCAAGACGCTACAGCCGCACCTCGCCGCCGGTCTGTTGGCTGCGATAGATGCCGTCCAGGATGGTCATCACCTGAAGCGACTGCTCAGCCGGGACGGGCGACGGTGCGCCGTCCACGATGGCCTGCGCAAACTCGACGCATTCCAGCGCGTGCGGCTCCATCGTGTCCGCGGTCAGCTTGAGCGTCTTGTTGTATTGCTGCCGCGTGGCAAGGTTGGATTCGTAGACCTCGCACTTGGGCCAGTGGCAGCCGGCGCGCGTGCCGTAGAGCCACATCTGCATGTCCTCGCCCGGCGTGTCGTGGTGCAGCAGCCAGCTCACCTCCAGCATGAGCGTCGCGCCGTTGGCGAAGCGCACGAACGCGGCCGCAAAGTCTTCCACATCGTACTCCGGCGGGATCAGGTTGCCGCCGGCCCAGGCGGTGAACATGCCGGGCTGGTGGGCCAGCTCGGCGCGCGCCACGCCCGTCACCGAGACCGGCTCGGGGTTGCCCATGAACCACAGCGTCAGATCGAGGATGTGGACGCCGATGTCGATGGTGGGGCCGCCGCCGCTGTGCTCCTTGAGGATAAAGCCGGGGCGGGTCGGCGCGATGTAGCGCCGGAGCATCCAACTGCGCGCGTGATAGATGTCGCCCAGCACGCCCGTCCCGATCTCCGCCTTCATCGCCTTGCTCGACCCGCGGAACCGGAAGTGTTGCGCGGTCATCAGCAGCTTGCCCGACCGGTCGCGCGCCTCGATCATGCGGCGGATCTCCGCGGGGGTGGGCGCGAGCGGCTTCTCGCAGATGACGTGTTTGCCCGCGTTCAGGGCGGCAATCGCCAGCTCACCGTGGTACATGTTGGGCGTGCAGATATCGACGATGTCGATGTCCGGGTCGCCGATGATCTCCTCGGCGCGCGTCGTGACGCGGCCGATGTTGAAATCCTCGCCGAACTTGACGACCGCGGGTTCGTAGACGTCGGACGCCGCGACGACCTCGGTGTGCGGCGATGCGCTCCAGCCGGGCATGTGCGTCCGGGAGATGCCGCCGGTGCCGATGACGGCCACTTTCAATGTGCGAGACATGAGTCCTCCGAGATGTTGGAATGATTGCATGTAGATGGCACGGTATCGCGAATCAGCGGGCGAAGATCTCCGCCCAGTAGCGGGCCGTCCGTCCTTGCAGCGCGGCCAGGTCAGCGAGCGCGTGCGGGTCGCCGTCGTTCAGCCGGAGCATGGCCGCGCCCTCCGGCTCGCACAGCGCGTCGTGGCCGGGCATCAGCTCGGCCAGCACGAAGTGCGCGTACTTGACGAGCCGGAACGGGCCGTGGACGCGCGGGTACTCGTCCGGGATGTCCTCGACCGCGACCGAGTAGAGCTCCGCGACGCTGCTCCGCAGGTCGGGCAGCGCGGTCGACCGCGCGAAGGCCAGCGTGTAGTACCAGCCGAACAGCCCGCGGTGGCAGCCGTGCGCATCGCTCACGCCGACGATGGGGATGCGCCGCCCGCGGCCGATCTCCGCATGGTAACGGGCCACCTGCAGCCCGTTGGACCACATCTCGTGCGGCCAGTAGCCGCCGAACTGCGCCTGCCGTTCCGCCACCTCCCGGTCATACGTCGCGCGGTCGGCGAACAGGTCGTTGACGCTGAAGCGGCCGCCGAAGTTGACGATGTGGATGGGGTTGCCCGGCGCGTGAACCTCCTCGCCCGGATAGAACGCCAGGTCGAGCGGTGCGCCTTCGAACGCGGCGATTGCCTCCAGCGAGGGCGCATACTGGCGGTGGTCGGTCAGCGCGGCAAAGTCGAGGCCGATCTGCCGACAGCGCGCCGCGACGTGCGCGGGCGGCTCGCGGCCGTCGGAGCGGTTCGAGTGCATGTGCAGGTCGCCCTTGTAGGGCGTGCGGCCGAACAGGTCGGCCTCGACCGCATAGAACGCGATGCGGCCCAGGCTGTGCGCGGCGTCGCCGTCGATCCGCTCGACCGTGATGAGGTGTTCCTCCTCCTGGTCGGCGGCGAGGGTGCAGACCAGCGCGCCGTCCTCCACGCGGGCGGGCATGGCGCGGCCGGGCCACGGCCACTCTGTGCTGTCCAGGTGCGCGGTGGGGTAGTGGGTCACGCGATAGGCCGCGGATGGATCGAACTGCGTATCGGGCGCGGCCGGCCGGATGCGGATCTCCGTGGGCCGGCCGACGAGGAGGACGCGCGGGGTCGCGCGCAGGTCGAGAGTGGTCTTGGTGTCCAGCATGTTATGCCAACGCTCGCAGGATTTGTGTCGGGTCCAGGGCCGGGCTGACGCGGCCGAGGCGGGCGATGCCCGCGGCGCCGGGCGGGACCGCGCGGCCCACCGCGGCGTAGAAGTCGTTGCGCGCGCGGCGCGTCGGCAGGTGCGCCTGCGCCCACGCGCTCTGATAGCCCAGCCCATGCCGGCGCTGCATGGCCGTGTGGCCGTAGATGAAGTATGCGCCCTCGAGCATGATCTGGCGCACGGGCGCCAGCTCCGCCGCGTCGAAGTCATCCACCAGCTTGTTGCCGGGGCTGTTCATCTCGGTGCCCACGTTGATGGGCAGATCCAGGTCGCGGCACAACTGCACGTACTCGTGGAGCTTGCGCACCTTGAGCGCGCGCGTCGCGGGGTCCGCGATGTTCCAGTTGCGGTCGGGGATGATGTTCGCCGCGGCCGCGCCCTGCGCGATCAGCAGCGCCATCAGCTCCTCGATGTCCTGCTCGCCCGCGGAGGTGCCGTCGAGCCAGGTGGCGGTCGGCAGCGCGCCGCACGCGATGATGAGCCGGTGATACTCCTCGACCGTGGGGAACGACTCCGGCGTCGGGGTGACATAGCCCACGCCGCCCTTCTTCATGAGTTTGCCGCGGACAAGGTTCGAGAACTTGGCGTAGTCGCCGAGCAGCGCCTCGATCTGCGCCTGCGGCGTGTCGAGCTTGCCGGCCCAGAACGCGGCGCGCGCCGTCGGGTCGGGGAAGGCGTCTGCCGCGGCCTTGATGTACGCGGCCAGCATGTGGCGTTCGGTGGCGTTGCCCGCGGGGGTCAGCGGCAGGACGTCGGCCGCGTAGTCCAGCTCAATGGGCGCGAGGTGCGCGTTCACCCGTTCGAGCATGGCGCGGTTGCGCCGCTCGGCCCGCGCCCGCATCGAGGCCAGGATCGGCGCGACGTCGGGCGGGACCTGCCCGGTGGCGAAGCCGATGCCCATGTGATAGGAGACGCCCGGCTCGCCCGGCGAGTTGATCTCGCGCGTCGCAAACTCGGGGATGAAGACGCGCGTCTCGATGCCCGCGCTCCCGCGCACGCCCGCGATATCGCATGCCGCGAGGAACTCGTCCACCGCGTCGAGCACATCGAAGTCCACGATGCCGGCGGCGAGGAAGCCCCGTTCGCGCGCCAGCCACGCCAGCGACGTGGGCGAGTGGCCGTATGCGTTGAACGAGAAGAAGGTGTGGCAGTGCATGTTGACGATGGGCAGCTCGGCCGCCCGCGCGCCCTCTCCCCGTTCGCTGCGCGCCACGAGCTCGGCCAGCGCGGCGCGGCGCACGGCCGGGTCGAAGCTGTTGAGTGCCAGTTGCAGGTCTGTCATCAGGTTCGGCCTCATCCGTTGCCTTGCGCCGTCAGCCCGACGAACCTGCCGTACGCGTCATCCCATGCGGCAACGTCCCGGGCCTCGAAGGTCTGCGTCGGGAAGGAGCGGCGCACGAGGTCGCGGCCCTCGTCCAGCGAGCCGATGTCGCCGAGCGCCAGCATCTGCATCAGCAGATTGCCGATGGCGGTGGCCTCGATCGGCCCTGAAACGACGGGCCGGCCCAGCGCGTTGGCCGCGAACTGGCTGAGCAGGCGGTTCTGCGTGCCGCCGCCGACGATGTGGAGCACGCCCACCCGCTTGCCGATCAGCGCCTCCAGCATCTCGGTGACGCTGCGATACTTCAGCGCGAGGCTCTCGAACACCACGCGCGCCACCGCGCCGTCGTCCTGCGGCACGGGCTGGCCCGTCCGCTTGCAGTAGGCGCGGATACGCGCGGGCATGTCGCCCGGTCGCGCGAAGTCCGCGGCGTCCACGTCCACGAACGCGGTGAACGCGGGCGCGGCCGCGGCAAGCTGGACGATCTCATCCCACGAGAGCTGCTGTCCCGCCTGCTGCCAGGTGCGCCGGCACTCCTGGATCAGCCACAGCCCGGTGATGTTCTTGAGCAGCCGGATGGTGTCGCAGACGCCGCCCTCGTTGGTGAAGTTGAGCGCCAGCGCGGTCTCGTCGACGACCGGCTGCGGCGTCTCGACGCCCATCAGCGACCATGTGCCGGAGGAGAGGTATGCATAGTCGTGGCCCTGCGCGGGCACCGCGGCGACCGCGGATGCGGTGTCGTGCGTGCCCGGCGCGACGAGCTTGACCCCGCGCGCGCCGGTCTCCTCCGCCACCCACGGCAGCAGCTCGCCCAGGACCGTCCCCGGCGGGACGATCTCCTGGTTGAAGATGTGCGTCGGGATGCCAAGGCGGGCGAGCAGGTCGGTCGCCCACGTGCGCGCAAACGGGTCGAGCGCCTGGCTGGTGCTGGCGATCGTGTACTCGTTGACCTTGCGGCCGGCCAGCCAGAAGTTCAGCAGGTCAGGCACGAACAGCAGGGTTTGCGCGGCGTCGAACACGGGCGACGGGCGTCTGGCCGCGGCATAGAGCTGCACGAGGGTGTTCAGATCCATGAACTGGATGCCGGTTGCGCCGAAGATCTCGGCCTTCGGCACGCGGCCGAACATCTCGGCCAGCATCCCCTCCGTGCGGCCATCGCGGTAGTGGTACGGGTTGCCGAGCAGGTTGTCCTGGCCATCGAGCAGCGCATAGTCCACGCCCCAGGTATCCAGCCCGACGCCGGACAGCCCGACGCCGCAGCAGGCGACCGCCCTGGCAATGCCCTGTTTGATCTGCGCGAAGAGGCCCAGGATATCCCAGTACAGGCTGGAGCCGCCCGCGTCGGCGACCTGTATCGGCCCGTTGGCGAAGCGGTGAACCTCCTCCAGCGCAAGCTGGCTGCCGTCGAACCGCCCGATGATGGCGCGGCCGCCGGATGCTCCGAGGTCGAGCGCCACGTAGTTGCGCGTCATGGTCATGAATGGCCCTCCGTAACAAGTAACGAGTAACGAGTAAACCCCGTGTGCCGCTGGATTACTCGTTACTCATTACTCGTTTCTGATTCCTAATTCCTACAGCTTCTTGCCCAGCATCAGCTTGGCGTTGTTCTCGCCGCCGTTGGCCGCGTAGATCAGGGGCAGCGGGCGGTCGACGCCTTCGATGTAGGCCGGCCGGGCGGCCCAGTTCGCCTGCGACAGGACGCAATTTAGATCCATCCAGTATTCTAGCCGCGCGGGGGTCAGGCCCTGGACCATGTGGAAGTGGTTTGCCGGCGGCAGGTGCTTGTACTCGCCCATCGTGGCGTACTTCGGCACGACGAAGGTGTGCGGCCATTCCGCGGTCGTAAGCTGGCAGACCGCCGACGCCATCGGCTCCGGAATCTCCGCGGTGGTGGCCTCGTCCCAGCTCAGGCTGAACATGCCGGCCAGGTCGCTGTAGGTGAGGCGGCCGGCGATGCCCGCGAGCCCGCCGGGGGAGACGAACGTGACGGAGTTGCCGAGCCCGGGGAAGTAGCCCGGATCGGCCTGCGGCATGCTGACGCCGGCCATGATCTCGGCGACGCTGGCGCCGGGCGCTGCGGCCCAGTCGAGCGATGCGGAGCCGGAGTTATCGCCGTCAACGAACCCCTTCTGCGCCCACGCGGCGTCCTGCGGCAGCGTGTAGCCGATGCGCTCGGCCAGCGCCTTGATCTCCCACGGCTCCCACACCTTGCGGAAGTCCATGAAGAGCGGCGGCTGGCCGCCCGTGAGCGCGGAGAAGAAGAGCATGGTCAGGAGGCCCTGGACATCCGCCTCGGTCGCGAAGGGGGTCGGCACCTTGCGGCCGTTGTGGTCGAAGGTGGAGTTAAAGAACGACTCCATCGCATCCGCGACGGGCAGCGGGATGCCGCGCGGGTCGGAGCCCCACTCGAGCTGGCTCATGAAGCCGCCGCCGACCGCGTTGAGGTCGTGCAACAGCCCGCGGGTGATGAGGTACAGCGCGAGGCTCTGATCGAAGCGGCCCGACTGCGCGTCGTCCTTGATCTCCAGCCGGTCGCCCAGGTGGTCGCTCACGAAGGCGCGCAGCGCCTTGAGCTCCTCAGCGTCGTAGGCCTTCTTGTTCAGCATGTCGGCCAGGAGCTTCATGTCGAGCCGGGTGATCTCGATGCCGAACTGGCGGCGGGTCGGGATGACGTGGGCGAGCGCGGTCTCCATGCCCATGCTGTCGTGGCCGAAGACGACCACGCGGCGGCCCTTCAGCGCCTGGGTGGCCAGCGCGGCCTGCGCCCAGTCCACGAGCGCCTGGGCGGTGCCCTCGGTCATCTGCGGGTCGAGGCCGGTATCGGGCCAGGAGCCGACGTTCAGGTGCGACATCTTGCCATATTGCATCACCGCGCCGTTGATGGCATGGGCAAAAACGACGCCGGGCTTGGGGCCGCTGTTGCCGCAGGTGAAGTTGATGGGCGTGTCCTTCGGGAACTGCTGGAGCAGCGAGATGACGCTCAGTTGGGGGAAGGCCCAGGTGTCCGGCGCGCAGACGAGCACCTTGACGCCGGCGTCCTGGAACTGCTTGGCGACGATGTCGGCCTGCGCCTCGCCGTCCACCAGGATCGGGGCCCAGACGACCTTTGCGGGCGCGCCGTCGGGCAGCTTGACGCGGTCGGCCAGGACATCGGCCACCATCTTGCAGATATTGCGGCAGCGCTGGCGGCTTTCCTCGTCGATGCGGGGGTCGCCGGCCACGAAAACACCGATTGCGGGCATGTTGCGCTCGAACTTTTCGACCAAGTCAGACAGTGCAACTGCGTTTCCCATGAAATACCCTCCTGGATGTAGGTACGATTAGCCCTTCATCGCGCCGGATGCCAGGCCCTGGACGAGCTGGCGTTGCACCAGGGCGACGAAGATGATCGACGGAATCAACATCATCACGGACATGGCGGTCATGCCGCGCCAGTCCGTAACGAACGAACCGGTGAACTCGTAAAGTGCAGGCGGGAACGTGCGCGACGCGGGCGTGCGCGTGATGACCGACGCCAGCGCAAACTCGTTCCAGCAGGTCAGAAAGGCAAAGATGCCGCTGGCCGCGACGCCCGGCAGCGCCAGCGGCAGATCCACGCGGACGAGCGCGCCCCAGCGCGAGCACCCGTCGATGACCGCGGCCTCCGAGAGCTCCTCCGGGATGGCGCGGAAGAATCCGTCCATCAGCCAGGCGGTAAACGGGATGTTGAGCGCAGTATACGCCACGATCATCCCGGCGAGCTTGTCGGAGAGGCCCAGCCGCGCAAACAGGATGAAGAGCGGCAGGCTCAGCGCGACGCCGGGCACCGCGCGCATCAGCATCATCGACAGAAAGACGCCGTTCTTGCCCCGAAAGCGGAAGCGCGCAAAGACGTAGCCCGCGAGCACGCCCAGGATGAGCGAGCAGAGCGTGCTGGTCAGCGCGATGGCCGCAGAATTGCCGGCATACCGTTCGAACGGGATCTGCGAGCCCATGCCGAAGGCGCCCTCCGGCACGGGCATGCCGAGCAGGATCTTGTACGAATCGAAATCGAGGCGCGCGGGGATCCACACCGGCGGCCGGGCATTGATCTCGATATTGGGCCGGCTGGATGTAAGTATAATCCATAGTACCGGCAAAAAGAAGAACAGGATGATGACGTATAACAGGATGTCGCGGGCCGTGTCGGTCCAGTAACGGCGGCGACCGGCCCGGTCGCGCACCTGCGGTCGTGCGAGCGCGGCTCTCATTGGCGTCCCTCCCACCGGCTCTTGAGGACGTTGCGGAACAGATACCATGTGAACAGGAAGCTGATGATGACGGTGACGTAGGACATGGCGCTGCCCAGGGCGAAATTGTGCCCGGAGAACGACAGGCGGTAGACGTAGGTCCAGATGAGCTCGGTGCGGTTGCCCGGCCCGCCGTCGGTCATGATGCGCACGACGTCGTAGACGCGTGCCAGATCCAGCGAGCGGATGGCCATCGCGGTGTAGACGAACGGCATGACCATCGGCAGGGTCAGCATCCGGAACTTCTGCCAGCCGGATGCGCCGTCCACCTCGGCGGCCTCGAACGGCTCGACAGGCAGGGAGAGGATGCCCGCCTCCAGGATGATGACCATGAACGGCGTGCTCATCCAGATTTCGGCCACCAGCAAGGCGATGAAGCCGAGCGGCACGTCGACCAGCCAGGGGATGATGTGGGCGCGGCCGGTCAGGCTGAACAGGATGTTGTTGACCAGGCCGACCTGGTCGTTGAAGGCCCATTTGAACATGAAGCCGACCAGGATGGGGGCAAACATCATCGGCATCATGATGATGGTGCGCAGCGCGCCGCGGCCGCGGATGGCTTTGGCCATGAGCTGGGCGATGCCGAGGCCGATCAGGAATTCCAGGTTGACGGCCAGGGTCATGAAGAGCACCGTGCGGCCGAACGCCTGCCAGAAGATCGGGTCTTTGAGGAGCGTGATGTAGTTGTTCAGGCCGACGAAGTGAAAGCTGCGCGCGGTGGTGAGCGTGTAGTTCGTAAAGCTGAGGTACAGGGAATAGAGCATCGGGAACCCGATCACCGCCAGCAGCACGGCGATGCCGGGGAGCAGGAGCGCAAGCGGCAGCAGGCGACTCTCTGCTGAACCGGTGCGGCGCGCCCGAATGGTCTGTGTATCCCCTGCCAGGGGGTGTGCGGTCATAAACCCTCCGAAGCGACGGATTCCCGATGCAGGGTTGTGGCTGGTCTCGGCTCTGGCGCAGCCTCACCCCCCATCCCCCTTTCCTGATGGGCGAGCCGAGGGCTTGCCAACGTCAGGAGAGGGGGAGCCGAGGGGGTGAGGCCGGGCGCTCAGAACTTTCCGAACAGATTCTTAGTAGTACCCCGCGTCGTCCATCAGCTTCCGCACCTGGACGACCGCATCATCCAGGCCGGCCTTCGGCTCCACGTCGCCCAGGATGATCTTCTGCATGATGGGGTAGAAGATGTTCGACATCGGCAGCCACTCGGCGATGAGCGGCGGGGTCTTCAGATCCTCCTGGGCCGCGAGCAGCACCAGGTCCAGCCGCTTCTTGTCGAGCGGCACGCCCGAACCCGCGGCCTTTTCGATGACCGCGTCGAAGACGCTCTGCCGCGCGACGAGCAGGCCGGTCTCCGACTCGATGGTCAGGCTCTCCGGGCTGGTCAGATGCTTGATGAGCGAGACGGCCGCGTCCTTGTGCTGACTGGCCTTGGTCACGGAGAAGCCGTGTGCGCCGGCCCAGCCGCCGTGGATGTTGCCGTCGCCCTTCGGCTGGCGCGCGTAGTCGAACTTGCCCGCGACCTGGCTGCTGGACGGATCCTGGAAGTAGCCGTACCAGCCGGGCCATTCGGTGTAGAGGGCGATGGTGCCGTTGGCGAAGTTCTTGGCGACGTCGTCCCAGACGAAGTTGGTCATGCCGGGCGGCATGGCCTTCGCCTTGTAGAGATCCGCAAACATGGTCGCGGCCTTGACGCCGGCCGCGCTGTTGAAGATGGGCTCCCACTTGTCGTCGAAGAGCGAGCCGCCCTCGGCGGTGAAGACCTCGTAGAAGCGCCCGGTCAGCGCCTCCTCCTTGCCGGCGAACTGCGTGCCGTACAGGCCCTTGGCCGGGTCGGTGAACTTGATGGCCGTTTCCTTGAACTCATCCCAGGTTTCGGGCGCGGTCAGGCCCTCCAGGTCGCTGCGGAACTGCATCAGCGAGATGTCGTAGTGCCGCGGGATCAGCCACAGGCTGCCGTCGCGCCGGCCGGCATTCAGCAGCCGCGGGATGAAGTCGGCCAGCTCAGCGTCGGTGAAATAGCCCTCGAGCGGCTCCAGCCCGCCGGCCTTGACGTATTGCGAGAAGAAGCTGGTGTGATCCCAGCAGACGTCGTAGTCGACCGTGCCCGCGGCGAAGTCCTGCACCAGGCGCTTGTCGGTCTCGAAGCCGTTGCCCTTGAAGACGATTTCGACCTTGGCGCCGTTGGCCGCCTCCCAGGCGGGGATGGTGGTGTAGAGCTGTTCGTAGTTGCCGCCGCTGATGGCGTGCATCTTGACGGTGACGCCCGCAAAGCCGCCCTCGGCTGCGGGGGCTGCGGCCGGCGCGCTCTCGGCCGGCTTCTCCGCCGGGGCCGCGGGCGCGGCCGGCGGCGGCGCGCAGCTGGCCAGGGCGGCGCCGCCGGCGGCCAGGCCGGCAAACTTCAGAAAGCTGCGGCGGGAAATCTTTGTCATGGTTCATCTCCTTGGTTGAGCATGTGAGATACGATCGCGATAGGAACGACGCGGCAGTGTTGGCTGTCGTCGCTGATGCGCCTGCTGTAGACCCGTGCGCCACCTCCTTTCTGATCGGTTCAACCCAGGTCAGGCAGGTCATATTCACCCAGTTGCAGCGGGTACTTGCCGTACTCGCGCACCAGGTTCACCACGTACTCGTAGCGTTCGCCGGTGACGTTGCTGGGGACGGAGTGGTCGGACTGCACGATGTAGCCGCCGCCCTTGGCCGCGTTCAGCTTGGTCAGGACCATCGTCTTGAGCTCGTCCAGCGTGCCGTTGGCCCAGGTCAGCACGTCCAGGTTGCCGCAGAAGGCCATGCGGTGGCCGAAGCGCCGGCGCAGATCCACCACGTCCAGCCCGGCCTTCGCCTCCAGCGGGTTGTAGGCGTCGATGCCGGTCTCGATGTAGTCCTCGAAGATGCGGTTGACGTTGCCGCAGCCGTGGTAGATGACCGGGATGCCCGCATCGTGGCAGATCCGGGTGATCTCCGTCACGACCGGCTTGAAATACTTGCGCCAGTAGCGCGGGGAGAAGAAGACGTCCTTGCGGTACGCCACGTCGCCCCAGACGACCATGCCGTCGATCAGGCCGTCGGCGGCCTTGATCTGCGCCTTGGTCAGCTCGATGCAGAACTCGCCGACGCGCTCGACGAAGCGGCCCAGCTCGTCGGGGTAGAGGCCGATCCAGAGCATGACGTTCTCCGACCCGATGATGCGCCACAGCGTCTCGTGGGCCTCGCAGACGCTGCCGTAAATCGGGATGTCGGGGTGGCGCGACTTCACGGTCTCGATCCACGGCGGCGAGTCGCGCTCGAAGCCGTCGCCCACGCCCGCGAGCTGGTTGTCGCCGCGCGCAAACCAGCGGCGCTCGTCCCACGGGTCGTCGAACTGGAACGCGGCCATCTTCTCGATGGTATCGGTCTCGAAGCGCAGGAACGCCGGCATGGGGTCGGCCAGCTTCTTGCGGATGACCGCCTCGAAGCCCGTGCGCACCACGATCTCGTTCTCGTCCTCGTGCAGCACCTCGAACCGCTTGATGTGCGGGTCGAGGTTGGGGATCGTCACCGCCCAGTCGAGGTCATAATAGTCGTAGATGTCCGTGTCGGCGGGCAGCCCCAGCTCCTGACGCCAGCGCGTCAGGAAGCTGCCCCAGTAGAAATCGCTGATGGGCACCCGGTCGGGCTCCTCGTGCCGGAGCGTCTTGTTCATCCGGTCGAGCTTGGCGAGGCAGTTAGCGGTACGGGGTGCGGTGGTTGTTATGCTCATGGTGTGCTACTCCATTTCATGATGCGTAACGAGTAACGAGTAATGAGTAATGAGTAATAGGTGCGTAACGAGTAATGCGTAACGAGTAATAGAATAGTATGCAACGGCTGTTTTCCTAATTACTCATTACTCGTTACTTGTTACTCATGACTCATCAGTCCAAATGGAAAACTTCCTCCATGTTCGCCCACCACTCACCCTCGGCGCGGTTGGCGACCGGCTGCTGCATGGGCATCATCACGTCCCACCACTGCTGCGTGAGCGGGTCCGCGGCCATCTTGGCCATGTCCGCGGCGTAGTCGTCGCCGACATACTCGAAATAGGCGAACAGCAGCCCGTCCTTGTGATAGATCGAGTAGTTGCGGATGTTGCACTGGGTGATCATGTCGAGGATGCCGGGCCACACCGCGGCGTGATACCGCTTGTACTCCTCGAACTTCTCCGGCTTGACGCCGATGATCTGGCCGATGCGCTGCATGAGAAGGACCTCCTGGTTAGCGAGTTGCGAACTGATTATCTGTTGGGCGGAACGAGTAATGAGTAACAAGTAAATAGAAATTACTGGTTACTCGTTACTTATTTTCTTTCCCGTACCACCCACATTCCTTAATCGTCTCGTACATCACGATGACGTTTTCGACCGGCGTCTCGGGCAGCAGGTAATCGTGGCTGGGCGAGGCGATGAAGCCGCCGCCCGGCATCATAACCTTGAGCGTATCGAGGGTCAACTGCCGCGCGGCCTCCTGCGTGCCCTCGATGAGCGCCTGGCTGTCGATGCAGCCCATGAAGGTCAGCTGGCTGCCGAAGTCGCGCTTGAGCCCCGGCAGGGCCATGCCGGTACAGTAGGGCTGGACCGATTGCACGCCGTCCAGCCCGATGTCGATGAGGTCGGGCAGGAAGTGGCGGATCGCGCCGTCGCAGTGCAGCATGACGAGCTTGCCGAACTCGTGGCCCAGATCCACGAAGCGTTGCAGTTGGGGCAGGATGAAGCGCCGGAACATCCTCGGGTTGACCAGCGGCCCGGTCTGCGCGCCGAGGTCGTTGCCGATGAAGAAGATGTCGATGGCGTCGCCGCTGGCCTCGAAGATGCGCCGGCTGACGCCCAGGTAGTAGTCTGCGCAGTGGCGGAACAGGGCCTCGGCGGCCTCCGGATGGTCGTGCATCAGGAAGATCAGCCCGTCGAAGTCCAGCAGGTCGATCGCGTCGTGCCAGAAGGGCGACCAATCGCCGCCGAGGATGGCGTATTGCCGGCCATACTGGAGCGCGTCCGCGCGCACCTGGGAGGGGTCCATCCACTCCGGATCGGGCCAGGGGTAGGCGTCGATCTCGGCGACGGTCGTCGCGTGCCGCAGCGGGGTGGTGAGCGGCATCCCGTAGCCGTAGCCGTAGCGTTCCACGCCGAAGGGGGTGCGGTAGGTGGCCTCCGGGTGGGTCAGGTTCTTGGTCGGATGCGCGTGATCCGGCCCCACGTAGCGCGCATACACGCGACGGAAGTCGTCGCCCAGATAGATGAGCAGATCTTCGTCGTTCGACAGGCCGAGATACTGGCAGGCCAATGCCTTCCATTCGGGGGATGCGCCCAGCCAGCACGGCACCCGGTCGGGCTCGTAGTGGGCGCAGGCGGCCAGGACGCGTTCGCGGGAAGAAAGTCTCTTGAGCATTTTCATCATCCTCTGTAGCCGGGAAGTGGCAACCCTGTCACCGTCGAGGGCAGCGAGAGCGTCTCTGCGCCTGCATGCAGGCGGCTGCCGCAGGAGTGGCGGACGACCAGGCGGCACGGCAGGACAATGTGTTGGGGCCGGGCCGGGCCGCTCCCCGCCAGGCGGGCGAGCAGGAGCCGCGCGGCCTCGCAGCCCATGTCGTATGCGGGCTGCACCGCCGCGGTCAGGAACGGGAACAGGTGCGAGCAATCGACGAAATCGTCGAAGGCGACGAGCGCGATGTCGTGCGGGATGCGCCGGCCCGCGGCCAGGACTGCGTCGATGGCGCCGAGGGCAATCGCGTTGTTCGCCGCAAAGATGGCCGTCAGGTCGCCGGCCTCGGCGAGCAGGCTGCGGGCGAGCTCCTCGCCTGCGCACGTCCGGAACTGCCCGCGGCGGATCAGGCTGTCGTCCACGGGCAGGCCGGCTTCGGCAAGCGCCCGGCAATAGCCCGTTACCCGATCCTCGGCGGTCGATGTCGCAGCCGGGCCGGAGATGGCCGCAATCCGCCGGTGGCCCAGCGCGATGAGGTGCTGCACCAGCGCGCGCGCGCCGCCGGTCGAGTCACCCAGCACGCAGTCCACGTCCCAGCCTTCGATGCGGCGGTCGATCACGACCGTCGGCACCTCGCGCTCGCGCAGCACGCGCAGCGCGGCCGCGTCGCTGTGACAGGCCGCGATGAGCACGCCGTCTGCGCGCTGGCTGACGGCCAGCTCCAGGTAGCGCTGTTGTTTTCGGGGATCTTCGTCCGTGTTGCAGACGAACACGGTGTAGTCGAGCGCCTGGGCGGAGTCCTCGACGCCGCGGGCGACGGTGGTCCAGAAGGGGTTGGTGATATCGGGCAGGAGCAGGGCAAGCGACCGGGTGCGCTTGGAGCGGAGGCTGCGCGCGACGGTGTTGGGCAGGTAGCCGAGCTCGGCGATGGCCTGTTCAACCCTGACGCGTGTCTCCGGGCGGACGTGCGCCGCGCTGTTCATCACGCGTGACACCGTGACCGGGGAGACACCGGCGCGGCGTGCCACATCGGTGATCGTGGTCAACACTCCTCCTCGAGTGGCGCAGACGGTCGGCCAGCCGGATGCGGCCCGGCGGGCCTGGGGAGCCACGACATGCGCATGATACGCATATCATGAAATCGTTTTCGTTCAAATTGTAACGCATTGCAGGCAACCTGTCAAGTATTGATCGGAAATTTCAGGCAATAAAAATCCATCCGAAAATCTGCTGGGGCCGGTCTCCGACCGAGCCCCAGCAGATTTTCGGATAGACACAAACACACGCGGGGACATCCTGAGCGGCGCGCAAAACGCCGCGCCCTTCGAGCCGCTCAGGAGGCGGCGACTATCAACCCGTCAAGACCCGCTTGCTGCGCGTGGTCTGTAGCGCGTTCTCCGGCAGGCGGCGGTTGAGGAAGTCCAGCGACAGCTCGATCGACTCGCGCGCCTCGTCGGGCGTGGTCGTGCCGATGGTGACCATGTCGCAGTCGCGGATGGTGTTCCAGACGTAGGCCAGGCCGACCGGCGGCAGCAGCCGGCCCGCGGCCAGCGGCTTGATCGTCATCACCGGCTTCTTGGCGTTGCGGATGAGGCGCATCACCCAGTCCACTTCGACCTGCATCAGGAAGCCGACGGCGTTGTAGATCTGGATGTACGTCTCGACATCGACGCCCGTCTCGTCCGCGATGACGACTGTCTCCGGCGCGTGCGTGGACAGGCCGGGGATCATGCCATGCTCGCGGATCATCCGGCTGTACTTGTCCATGTCGCGCAGCTTGCGGTGCATCCGGTCGAGCAGCGCGTCGGTGATCGCCTGGTGCGGCAGGCAGAACGTCGCGCCCATGCGCTTGCACGAGTCGAACACGCGCTGCGGATCCAGCTCCTCCGGCCCGTCGGGCAGGATGTTGAAGTGGGGCGTGAGGATCAGGATGACCTCGCGGCCCGTGCGCTGCTGCGCCTCCTGGATGCCCTCGATGAGCAACGGGTTCTGCGGCCCCATGACCGTGTCCACGCCGTAGCTCAGGAATACCTCGAGGATGTCCGCGATGCTGTCGCGGGTCTGGTAGTTCTTGATGAAGCGATCCTTTGCCGCGCTCGTGTGCGAGTAGCCGAGGAACCAGTTGGTGCCGGCGATCAGGCGCGAGACGGACACGCCGCCGACCGTGGTGCGGGGAAAGAGATCTGGCATGGTTTTCCTCCGGTGAATCAGAAGCTGTTCGGGGAGCTCACGCAGAGGCGCAAAGAAACACAGCCCCCGGCGCTCTCTGCGGCTTTGCGTGAGCCCGCTTTAGTTTGCTCGGATGGCCTCAAGGGCGCGCGGGCGTACCGTCGGGCAGGCGCGTCTGGGTCCACCATTCGATTTCGTCGGTGCAGGGGTAGCGCGCGGCCAGCTCCTCGTCGATGTCGATGCCCAGGCCGGGCCGGTCGTTGCCGTACATATAGCCATCGCGCACGACCGGCATGCCGGGGAACATCTCGTAGACCAGGTCCGGGAAGCGGCACCACTCCTGGATGCCGAAGTTCGGCGCCCACAGGTCGAGGTGCAGGTTGGCCGCGTGACCGACCGGCGATACGTCGCCCGGCCCGTGCCATGCGGTCTTGACGCCGTGCGCGTTGGCGAGGATCGCCGCGTTGCGCGCGGGCGTGATGCCGCCCATGTCGCTGCAATGCATCCGGATGAAGTCGATCAGCCGTTCGGTGATGAGCGGCTGCCACTCGCGCGGGTTGACGAACAGCTCGCCCATCGCCAGCCGGGTCGCGCACTGCCCGCGCATCGTGCGGAACCAGTCGATGTCCTCCGGCGCGAGCGCGTCCTCGAGGAAGAAAAGGTTGAACGGCTCGACATCCTTCGCAAAGCGGACCGCGTCGATGGGCTGGAGCCGTTCGTGGATGTCGTGTAGCAGCTCCACCTCGTCGCCGACCGCGCCGCGCACGTGCTCCAGCATGCGCAGCATGTTGCGGCAGTAGTCGCGCGGGTCGTAGTATGCGCCCGCGGGCGCGCCCTCCGGCGGGTGGAGGAGGCT
>MWBF01000032.1 GCA_002068935.1 Chloroflexi bacterium ADurb.Bin325 | reverse complement strand
CCCACCACAGCGCCAGACCTGCCAGCAGCGCGAGCGCGCCGAAGCGCGCCAGGCCGACCGCCCAGTAGCTCCACGCCATCACGCCGTCGGCGAAGCCGCGCGTCTGGATGCGATCCGCCCAGAAGCCCCACACCATCAGCCGGTCGGCCAGCGCGACGAACGGGCCGGGCGCGACGACGCTCGTCAGCACGACGAGCAGCGCGCCGGCCCCGGCCACAACCGCCAGCGCGGCGATCACGGTCACGAACGCGCGCAGCCGGGCCCATCGCCGCGCATTCTCGCCGGCCTCCGGCCTCCGGCTTCCGATCAGCGCCTGCGCGCCGAAGCCCGCCAGCGCGGCCATGCTCAGCGTGTATGGGAACACCCAGCGAAACGCGGAGTGCAGCTGGCTGTAGCCGGGCAGGCCGTAGTAGAGGACGGCGTAGAGCGGCGTGCCGAAGGCGAAGAGCAGCGAGAGCAGCGCCAGCGCGGCGAAAAGCAGGACGAACGACGGACGGACGGCGTCTGCCGGAGCCTCCGATTTTCCTTCTTGTCTCTGTCTTCTCCCCTGGGCGACCGCGGCTGCCGCGGCGACCGCGGCCAGCAGCCAGGTGACGATGCCGAGGTAGTTGCCGCCCTCGACATAGTTCTTGACGCCCCAGTCGATGGTGTTCAGCGGCTCGCCGAGCGCGTTCTGCGTGACGGGCATCCAGGCGCGCTGCCAGATGTCGAACCAGGCGTGATGGGTGGGGTTGCCGAAGAAGTCGGGCAGGAAGAAGGTCAGGATCTGCTGGTTGGGCCAGGCCCAGTCCCGCACCTGCTGGAGGCTGGCCGAGCCTTCGCGGAAGGACTGCGAGACGAGTTCGTAGAGCGGGAGGAGCTGCACGCCGCTCAGCGCCAGGCCGAGCGCGACCATCGCCAGCAGCCAGAGGGCCAGGCGCAGCGCGGGCAGGGGCGTGCGCAGCCGCCGCCACAGCACGATCAGCCGCCAGAGCGCATAGTACGCGGCGACCATCAGCGTGTAGTAGGTGATCTCGATGTGTCCCGCGAGGCCGACGAGCGCGAGCAGGAGGCTGCCGGCCGCGATATAGGGGACGGGCGAGAAGGCGGCCGCGCCCTTCTCCTCCTGCTTGCGCACGACCAGCTCGATCGTCGCCAGGATCAGCGGCAGCCAGGCCGCGGCCGCGATGACCATCGTGAAGTTGACGCTGACGATGAAGAAGCCGGAGAACGCATAGGCGATCGCGCCGATTGTCGCGGGCAGCGGGCGCAGCCGCAGCACCCGCATGAAGCTGTACATGGCCGCGGCCGCGATGCCGAGTTGGAGCCACGTGAAGACGCCGTAGGCCCGCCACAGCGGCAGGATGTAGAACAGGCCGCTCAGCGGATAGATGGCGGAGTGCTGTCCCGCGGCCAGGAACGGCGCGCCGGCAAAGAGCCGCGGGCTCCACAGCAGGCTGCCGATGTCGCCGGTGCGGAGCGCCTCCAGGATATACGACTTCCACTGGTAGTTTTCGAGGATCAGGTCGCTGATGAGCGGGTTGTGCGGGACGGCCGCGCCGAGCTGCGCCGCGTAGGGCTGCCACGGCGGGAACTGGTACAGGTTGTCCGCGGGCAGGAGGGTGGCGTTGCCGAACACCTGCGGCGCAAACCACAGCAGCGGCAGCAGGAGCAGGGCAATCAGGACGAGGACGTCGGCGCGCCGTAGGCTCATGCAGCAGATCCGGGTATGATCGGCGCAGGCCGCGGCCCGCTCAGGAGGTTTGCGTGCGCGTGCATGGGGCATTCCTGATGAATCATGGACGGTCGGGCCGCTCCGGCTCGCGGGCGTCGGCGGGCAGCTCGTAGCGGGTCGCATGGCGATGACGCCACCAGATGCGGAGGACGTCCACCGCGCCTTGCAGCTTGACGGGCACGCTCATCTTCGACTTGCCGATGCGCCGGTCCTCGAAATAGATGGGGATCTCGACGACCTTGAAGCCCAGGCGCTCGGTCAGATAGGTCATCTCGACCTGGAACGCATAGCCGTTGGACTGCACCCGGTCCAGGCCGATGCCGAGCAGCGTCGCGCGACGCCAGCACTTGAACCCCGCGGTGATGTCGCGCGTGTTGATGCGCAGGATGCGGCGGGCCCAGACCTCGTTGGCCCACCAGCTCAGGAAGCGCCGCCACCAGCTCCAGCGCTCGTCCAGCTGTCCGCCGGGCACGTACCGCGAGCCTACCACCACATCGTACTGCGCCAGCAGGGCCAGCATCTCGGGGATCTTGGTGGGCGGGTGCGAGAAGTCGGCGTCCATCTGCACGATGGCGTCGGCGGACATGGCGAGCGCCTCCTTGAACCCGGCCAGATAGGCCCGGCCCAGCCCCTGCTTGCCCGGTCGATGGCAGACGTGAATCTCGCCCGGAAACCGGCACGCCAGCTCGTCGGCGAGGCGGCCCGTGCCGTCCGGGGAGTTGTCATCTACGATGAGCAGATGCAGTCCCGGCACGGCCAGCGCGCGCAGCTCGGCGACCAGGTTGGGCAGGTTTGCGGCTTCGTTGTAAGTCGGTATTACGACGACGGTCCTGGAGATGGCCGTGGCGTCATCGGATATCAGAGAAGGCACGGGGAAGATTCTATCATGTGCAGCAGCAAAGTGCAACCTTGTTGCCTTTTGTTTTACCATACGCTATAATTTCGACTTACAGATCGATGGGGACGGAGGAGGTGCGATGTGGGGCGCGGCCCGAACTCCAAGCCGGTCCAGATTTTGTATATCGGTCGGACGGACCCGAGCCACGAGAAAGTCTGGCAGGGGTTGCGGCAGGATGGCGCGACCGTTGCCTTTGCCCGCACGCAGGCTGCCGGCCTGCAGATGATCCGCGAGCTACAACCCCATCTGGTCATCATCAATACCATCAGCAGCCATTTCTCCGGCGACCGCCTCTGTCGCACCCTCCGCCGGCGTCTGCCCCACACGCGCATCCTGGCGATCCTGGAACGCGGGGAGAGCGCCCGCCTTGAGGCGCAGGAACGCCTGTTTCATCCCTTCACCACGCGCAAGCTGCGCGAGACCGTCCGCAACCTGCTGGAGGCGGTCCCGCCCCACGTGTTGCGGGCCGGCGACATGGAGCTCGACCTGATCACGCGCGTCGTCGGCGGCCCGCAGGGCAAGGCGCATCTCACCCCCAAGCAGTGCCGTCTGCTCGCGATCTTCATGGAATATCCCAACCGGGTCATCTCGCGCGAGGACCTGATGAAGGAGATCTGGGAGACGCACTACCTGGGCGACACGCGCACGCTGGACGTGCATATCCGCTGGCTGCGCGAGAAGATCGAGGAGGACCCGGCGCGGCCCCGGCTGCTCGTGACGCAGCGCGGCGTGGGGTACAAGCTCATCGTGGCCGTGTGCCCGGAGCCGGCCGCGCCCCCCGCGGCGGACGAGCTGGCGGAGGCGCTGGATCTCGAGCCGGAGGGGACGTAGGCCGGCGCACCCCTTTAAAACCGAAATCGGCGCATAAGCGCCGACTGGTTCATCAACGAGGTCGATTGTCTCGCAGGGCCGCGGGCATTACGCCGACTGCGCTTCCTGCGCCCGGTTCAGGGCCTTCATCAGCCGCGACTTGCGCCGCGCGGCCGCGTTCTTGTGGATGACGCCCTTCGCCGCGGCCTTGTCGAGCGCGCGGATGGCGTTCTGCAGAGCCTCATCGGCGCCCGTCAGCTTGCTGGACGCGATGGCCGCCCGCGCCTTCTTCACAAAAGTGCGCGTCGACGTGCGGACGCGGCCGCGATAGGCCGCCCGGCGCGCGTTCCGGCGCATCGCCTTCATAGCAGATGAATTCTTCTTCAAGTTTGGCACCGATAGCCTCCAAGGATATAACGTACAGACCCCATTTATACCGCAGATGGCGGGTTTTGTCCAGTTTGAGGGGGCGCGTTCGCTGGGCGGATGATGTCGGCCATGGCCTCCTCCACATACGGGTAGGCCAGCCCGATCGTCGCCAGGCCGAAGATGGCGCCGGTCAGCAGGCGCAGGGGCCAGTCGCTCTCGCGCAGGCCGATCAGTTGCGAGACGCCG
The DNA here is from genome assembly GCA_002068935.1 of Chloroflexi bacterium ADurb.Bin325. GTDB lineage: Bacteria > Chloroflexota > Anaerolineae > CG2-30-64-16 > CG2-30-64-16 > MWBF01. Next base: position 13,504 of record MWBF01000032.1, on the reverse strand, counting down.
TCGAGCAGCATCGGCAGCAGCAGCACGCCGTACAGCCACAGCGGCAGCTTGGGCAGCTTCCCGTTGCGGCGCTTGAGCCGCCCCCGCAGCGCGGCGAACAGCAGGCCGCCGACCAGCATGCTCGTGTAGATGGCGACATCGCGCTGGCAGAGCGCGACCTTGAAGCCCGCCTCGGCCGACCCCTGCCAGCGCAGGAGTTGATGCTGTATGATGTTCGAGCCCGGCGGAAATGCGCCCAGCGCCTCCAGCTCGGGCACGTCGTAGGTGAGGTCGCGGCCAAACAGGAAGAACGACCGCTCCGGCAGTTGGTGGCACGTCAGCGCATAGACCCCGTAGATCAGGTTGGCGGGGCCTGTCGCGCCCGCCTCCTTGAGCACCGGCGCGAGGAAGGGCAGGCCGACGAACAGGGCCACGATCACGTTGAAGATGGCCAGCCAGTGGCGCGCGATCCCGGCGGCGAGCCGGTCGATCGCGCTCGCGAGCCGGCCGGCGGCCGCGGTCCGGTCGGGCGCGGCCTGCGACATCAGGCCGTCAGCTTTCCGTCGGTTGCGCGCGCGGCTGCATCCTGCGCCGGCCGCGCCGGCGCGACCGCGCCGCTGGTCACGGCTGCGCCGCTCAGATAGCCGATGTAGGCCGGGATGAGCGGCAGCACGCACGGCGACAGGAACGAGAGCAGCCCGCCCAGGAATGCGATGGGGATGCTGACCGCGGACGATATGCCGCCGAGCTCGACGCTGGCCAGCCCGGTGCCGAAGCGCGCCACGAAGAAGTTGGCGATCAGCGACAGCCGGTCGTTGAACAGCAGCACGCCGACCGCGATCAGGAAGATGCCCGTGATCTTGGAGACGAGGCCCAGCCGCCGGTTCAGCCGCCGCAGCACGCCCGTCATGCTGCTGAACGCCAGCCCGGTCAGGAGGAAGGGCAGCCCCACCCAGCGGCGGTCGACCCGCGCCTGCACCCGGCCCTCGGTGTACATCAGCCGGCCCAGGCCGTCCACCGCGGCGATATACGCGCGCGCCAGCGGGTTCTGGTCACGGCCGGCCGCGCGGATGCGGTCGGCCAGCCAGCCGAGCACGCCCGTCACCTGCAGGCCGAAGAGGATCAGGATGACGCCGCCGAACTTGACGAAGGTGGGCAGATAGGCGTTGATGGCGTAGCCGAAGAACGCGACCGATGCGCCGAGCGCGACGAACACCAGGCTGAACCCGATGACGAACGCCAGCGCGTGCGAGAATGTTGTCCAACGGCTCGAGACCGTCATAAGAAACTCCTGCAAGGGCGCTGCGGCCGGAGGCCGGCGCGTCCGATTATCGTCGTTCCTCGCGCCCCTGGACAAGCTCGCGCAAGGCCGCGATCTCCCGCTGGATGTTCCGCTGGCGTTGCACCATGCTGAAGATGAAGGCGAACGCCGCCAGCCAGATGATGAGATATGCTGCGATCATAAAAGCCATTTCACACTCCCTATGATGCACGATCACGGAGAAAGATTACAGCGGACAGCGGGAATTCCCCCTGCCGTCAATAGCCCAACTGCTCCTTGAGCAGCTCCACCTGTTCCTTCATCCGCTCCAGCCGGTAGCGGTGGATGAGCAGGACCACGTAGAACAGGGTGAACGCGGCCAGGCCGATGAAGAAGGCGGTCATCATGCCCGGCGACAGGCCGAAGCCCTCGTTCGGGTCGATCAGCACGGGGTGGATCGTCCGCCACCAGCGGATCGACATGAAGGTGATCGGCACGCTCAGGAACGCAAAGATGGCGTACACCGACGAGAAGCGCGCGCGACGGGCCGGGTCCTCCATCGCGCTGCGCAGCATAAAGTAGGCGACGAACAGCAGGAACACGATCGTGTAGGTCGTCAGCCGCGGGTCCCAGGTCCACCAGACGTTCCACGCGGGCTTGGCCCAGACCGAGCCGCTGGCCGCGGTGGCCAGCGTGAAGATCAGTCCCAGCTCCGCGGACGAGACGGCCAGGCTGTCCCAGTGGCGCTTGTTCGACGCCAGATAGGCGATGCTGGCGACCATCGTCACGCCGAATGCCAGCATGCTCAGCCAGGCGGTCGGCACATGGAAGTAGATGATGCGCTGTGCGTAGGTCTCGTCGGGCGTCAGCCCGACCGCGTTCGGCGCAAGCAACAGGGCAAACAGGATGGCGACCAGCATGCCCAGGCCGCTCAGGACGGTCAACACAATCAGCCAACGACTGGATCGTTCCATGATTTCAAGCCTCCGGCAAGTTCAAGATGATTCTACTCCTCAACCACGAAGCCGAAAGTAAGATACGCCACAACCGTGAAGCCGACGTCGTACAGCGCTACCAGTTGCAGCCAGTTGCCCATCTCGCTCAGCGATGCGCCGTCCACCAGCCCGCCGGTCATCTTGACGCCCGCGACCAGCACGGGCAGCAGCACCGGAAACAGGAGCACGGGCAGCAGCACCTCGCGCGCCCGCGTGCTCACGGCCATCGCGGAGAAGACCGTGCCGACCGCGGCAAAGCCATAGGTGCCCAGGAAGAGCACGAGCAGGTGCGGGCCGGTGATGAGCGACAGGTTGAAAAAGATCATCACCAGGGGCAGCAGCGCGAGCTCGACGACCAGGATGAAGATCAGGTTCGCCAGCATCTTGCCGAAGTAGATCGCGGCCCGATCCACCGGCGCGAGCAGCAGGCCGGCCAGGCTGCCCTTGTCCTGTTCGATGACGAACGCCCGGTTCAGCCCCAGCGTGCCCGCAAAGCTGATGGCGACCCAGATGATGCCGGGCACCACCATCTTCATCGAGGGGACGCGCAGCTCGTAGGCGAAGTTGAAGACGATGACGGTCAGCAGCGCAAAGACGAACACGCTGCTCAGGATGTCCTTCGTGCGCAGCTCCGCCCGGATGTCCTTCCAGATGATCGCGACGACGGCCTTCCAGAAGTTCATGGCAGGCCATCCCCCGCCGGGCCGGCGCCGCGGCCGCCGACATACTGGTCGTAGAGGCGGCGGAAGGCGGCCGCATCGAGGTCGTGCGCCGCGGTCTCGAAGACCACGCGGCCGTTCGCCAGGATGACGGCGCGGTCCGCGATGGACAGGCCGCGCTCCAGGCTGTGCGTGACGGTGACGATCGTGCGGGCGCGCTCGACGCCGCTGTGTTCGGGGCCGGGGCTGTTGGCCCCGCGGCCGCTCAGCTCGCTCAACAGGCCGTGCAGCATCTCCGCGGCCTGTGGGTCGAGCCCGGTGTCCGGCTCGTCCAGCAGCAGCACCTCGGGGTCGTGCAGCAACGCGCGGGCGATCGCCAGGCGTTGGACCATGCCGCGCGAGAAGGTGCGCACCAGGTCGCCGCGCCGCGCATACAGCCCGACCCGTTCGAGCAGGGCCTTGATGCGCGGCTCAGGCTTCTTCAGGTTGTACAGCCCGGCAAAGAAGTGCAGGTTTTCCTCCGCGGTCAGGCTGTCGTAGAGCAGCGGCGCATGCGATACGACGCCCAGGTAGCGCCGGATGCCGTCGGCGTGCTGGGCCAGGCTCAGCCCGCCGATGTGCACCGTCCCGCCGGAGGGCCGGCTCAGGCTCGACAGGATGCGCACGAGCGTGCTCTTGCCCGCGCCGTTCGGCCCGAACAGGACCAGCGATTCGCCCGGCATGACGCGCAGGTCGACCCCGCGCAGCGCATATTTGCTGCCGAAGGCCTTCGTGAGGTTGCGCACCTCGATCATGGCGACCGGCTCGGCCGCTTTCTCGCTCATGCCGTGCCTTCGCGGTGCAGCAGGTCGCTGAGCTGCGCCTTGAGCCGCAGTCGCTGGTCGCGGTATGCGGCCTCGTCCAGCTCGCCGGCCTCGTGCGCCAGATCCAGCCGGGCCAGCGCATCGATCAGATCCTCGCGCGTCGCGGCCGCGGCCACAGGCGCCGCGCCCGCGGCCAGCGAACGGCTGCGCAGGATCGGCAGCAGGATTAGCGCGACCGCGCCGCCCGCGGCCAGCGCCGCCAGCGCGGCGAGCAGCCAGGGGTTGAGGCCGCCGGCAGTCCCCGCGGCGGACGCGCCGCCGGCCGTCGGCAGGTTGGTCAGCCGGATGAGGACCTGCTGGCCCGCGGCCAGGTTCTGCCCCAACAGGTTGTAATAGTTGCCGTTCTCGGTCGGGCGTATGCCCTGGTCGGCCAGTTGCGGGCTGCTCACCTGCTGGCCGACGTCGCTGATGAGCGCGTTGACGTTGGCCGCGGGGTAGGCCAGGGTGTGCACCAGGTCGAGCCGGCCGGCCGTGTACGGCAGGCTGTAGCGGAACAGGGCCTGTCGCGTGTTTGCGCCGGGGCGCAGCGGAAGCTTGTCGATGAAGCCGTCCGCGGTCATCTCGAAGCGGCCCGAGCCGTCGTCGCCGTCGATCTCGACGTTCTGCGCGCCCGCGGGCAGCGAGAAGCGCAGCACCGCGCCTCCGTCGCCGATGTACGTGCGGTCGCCGTCGAGGCTGAACAGCAGCAGCTCAGCGACGAGGGCCTGCCCGTTCTCGAACTCGACGATGTAATGGATGCGGTCGGTGCGCAGGCCCTGCGCCTCGGCCGTCGTGTCGTAGACCGTGAGGGAGAGCTCCAGGGCCATCTCGCCCGCGGCGAAGCTCACGAAGTCCGTGTTGTAGGATACGCCCGCGGGGTAGTCGGTGCGCACGATGTAGACGAGGCTGGGGTCGGTGTCCAGCTCCGTGAAGCGGTAGACGCCGTCGGCGTCGCTCACCGCGCTCCGCCGGTCGAGCAGCGCGGTAGTGTCGAAGATGCCCAGCTCGACGCCCTGGTTGGGCAGCGGCTCGCCGGTCGTCGCGTTGGTCACGGTCCCGGTGATGACGCCGGTCCCCTTTGCCAGCGGCCCGCGGAACAGCGGCCCGCCGAACGACAGCCCGCGCGTGTATTCGAGGGCCGCGGCCTGCTCCTGCGCGCTCAGCTTGTCGGCAAAGCCGGGCATCTCGCCCTTGCCCGCCGCGACCGCCTGCGCCCAGGTCGCCTGCGTCACGCGCGAGGTCGCGGCGAAATCGGCCAGGTCGGGCACAGCGCCGGCCGAGGCCGCGCCCCGACCGTCGGGGCCATGACACGAAGCGCATTCGGCCTCGTAGACCCGCTGGCCCAGCGCTATCTCGTCCGGGCTGGTGTGCAGCGTCCAGGCATAGGCGACCGTGTCCCAGATCTCCTGGTCGGTCAGCCGATCCTTCCAGGGCGGCATCATGCGCTGCATGTTGCCGTTCCTGGCGATGTCGAACCACTCGGCCAGCGACCTGCCGGCCGCGAATTGAGCGTCGCCCAGCCTGGCGGGCGAGACGCCCAGCCCGGAGGCGGACGGCCCATCCCCCTGGCCGGTCGGGCCGTGGCAGGGCGCGCAGTTTTCGACAAAGCTGGTCGCGCCGGCCAGCGGTTGGGGCGGCGCGAGGGTGTCGGCCTCCTGGGCCCGCGCCGGCGACGCCAATCCCGGCAACGTCAGCAGGGCAGCCAGGAGCGTGCAGGCCAGGAAAATCCGGAGTGTTCTGGTCGTCGTCACGGGTGGGCTATCGCTTTCTAGGGAATCCGAACCAAAAACGGCCGCCCGCCACAGCGTTGCGACGCCTGCTGCGGGCGACCGTTGTTACTGCTTGTCCGATAGGCTATCACGAGTTGAGAGGGCGTGCGAACCTACTTGATGGCCTCGACCTTGATCTCGTCGTAGTTTTCTTCGTAGCGCGACGGGCACTTCAACAGGAGATTGTTGGCCTCGACGACGCCGTTCGGCCCAAGCGTGCCCTCGATGATGGCGCTGGTGCCCTCGCGGGTGATCTGGTCGGGCTGGACGCCGTGGAAGTGGATCGCCAGTTGCTTGCCGGGGTCGGCCGGGTCAGCGATCTTGAAGTTGAGGTCGAGCGTCGCGGCGTCATACGTGATGCTCTCGGTGATGATATCGCCGTTGACGCGGAGGTTCTTGTCGACCAGGGTTGCCTGTTGGGCAAGGACTTCGCCGACCTCGCGGTAATATGCGCCTGCGTTGGAGATCGAGGAAACGATCAGATATGCGATCAGCGCGACGATGACGACCCCGCCGATGATGAACTTGACCCTGTTGTTGGCCTTGCTGGTCGTGACCGCGCCGCGCAAGATCGTCGAGCTCTCAGCCATTGTGCCTCCGAGTGGTGCATCGCCGGGGGGCTGACCCATGCGGCGTTGCTATAAATGACGAGCCGCAGTATAGCATCGAAAGGGCCCGGTGTCAATGACAAAAGTCATGCATGTATTTAGCAACAAAACTGTAATTTTGCCGCGCGTTCGTTGGTATGATAGGATCGAGGCGTATCCTGGCAGCCCCTTTCTGGCGCAGCGGGGCTGTCATGGCCTTTGGGCCGCCGCTCCTTCGACTGTGCCCGCACTGCGTGCGGCCTCCGCTCAGGATGCGGCTCGGAGTCGAGGGGGCGGCCATTTTCAGAGCAACATCCCAATGCCTATCAGCGTCCTGATTGCCGACGATCACGGCATGTTGCGGCAGGGCTTGCGCATGTACCTGTCGCTCGACCCCGAGATTGCGGTCGTCGGCGAAGCCTCCAACGGCGCGGAAGCCGTCCAGATGGCCCGTGAGCTACGGCCCGACGTGGTGCTCATGGATCTGTTGATGCCGGTGATGGACGGCGTCAGCGCGACGAGCATCATCCGCCGCGAGCTGCCCGACACCCAGGTCGTCGCGCTGACGGGCGTGCCCGAGGATAGCTCGGTCGGCGACGTCGTGCGGGCCGGCGCCATCGGCTATCTGCTCAAGGATGTCGCGAGCGCCGAGCTCTGCCGGGCGATCCGGGCCGCGGCCGAGGGCCAGGTCCAGCTTTCTCCCCAGGCCATGGCGCGGCTGGTGCACGAGATCGACGTCCCCGACAGCCCGCCGGCGCTGACCGAGCGCGAGATCGAGGTGTTGCGCCTGGTGGCGCAGGGCTGCTCGAACAAGGAGGTGGGGCGTCTGCTGGGCATCGCCGAGAAAACCGTGAAGAACCACGTCGCCCGCATCCTCGCCAAGCTGGGCCTCGCCAGCCGCACGCAGGCCGCGCTCTTTGCCGTGCGCACCGGGCTGGCCGCGGCGGATCGATCGGGCGGTCAGCCCGGCTAAAAGGCTGTCTGAAAAGCTCCGAAACGGGCGGTTGGAAACCGCTGCCACGTTTACCAGGTCCCTGCGGACTTTCGGGCTTGAGTCTGCGCAGGCAGACCTGGCAACGGTGGCCGTGACTTCAGTCGCCGGGGGGCTTTCTAAACAGTCTAAGAGTTCATCCGAAAACCTGCTGAGCGCCCAGCCTCACCCCCTCGGCTCCCCCTCTCCTGAAGGCGAGCCTTCGGCTCGCACGTCAGGAGAGGGGGATGGGGGGTGAGGTAAGCCAGAGCGGGTTTTTGGATAGACGCTGAGCCCCGTCCCCCTACAGCCGCGCCCCGCGCAGCCGCAGCGAGTTGGTTACGACGAAGATGGACGAGAAGGCCATCGCGGCCGCGGCCAGCCACGGCGCATCGTGCAGCAGCCCCCCCGCCGCGACCGGGATCAGCAGCACGTTGTAGAAGAAGGCCCAGAACAGGTTCTGCTTGATCGTCCGCATGACGCCGCGGCTGAGCGCGATGGCCCGGCTGACGCCGGCAAGCTCCCCGCTCATCAGCGTCACCCCCGCGGTCTCCATCGCCACATCCGTGCCCGTGCCGATGGCGATGCCCACGTCGGCCTGCGCCAGCGCGGGCGCATCGTTGATGCCGTCGCCGACCATCGCCACCACGCTGCGCCGGCCCGCGCCGTCCGGCGCGGCCAGCCCCTGCTCCTGAAGACGCTGCACCTGCGCGGCCTTGTCGCCGGGCAGCACCTCGGCCATCACGTGCTCGACGCCGACCTGCTCCGCGATGGCGTCCGCGGTGCGCCGGTTGTCGCCGGTCAACATCACCACGGCCAGCCCCTGGCGCTTCAGCTCCGCGATGGCGTCCGCCGCGCCCGGCTTGACCGTATCCGCGATGCCGATCACGCCCGCGACCGCGCCGTCGACCGCGACCGTCACCGCGGTCTTGCCCTCGGCCTGGAGCCGGTCGACGAGATCCTGCCCCTGCTCCGCGATGCCTTCGTTTTGCAGCAGCCGGCGAGCGCCGACGACGACCCGGCGGCCGGCGACCTGCGCCCGGATGCCCTGGCCGGCGACCGCCTCGAACGCCTCCGGCGCGGCCAGCGCCAGCCCCCTGGCCCGCGCCGCCTGGATGACGGCCTCGCCCAGCGGGTGCTCGGAGCCGCGCTCCGCGCTCGCGGCCAGCCGCAGCACCTCGTCCTCCGGTATTGCGGCGTCGGCGAGCGCGACCACATCGGTCACCGCGGGCTGCCCGCGCGTGATCGTGCCCGTCTTGTCCAGCACGACCACCTGGAGCTGCTCGGCCCGCTCCAGCGCCTCGGAGTTGCGGAAGAGGATGCCGTTCTGCGCGCCGCGGCCCGTCCCCACCATGATCGCGGTCGGCGTGGCCAGCCCCAGCGCACAGGGGCAGGCGATGACGAGCACCGCGACCATGTTGACCATCGCCGCGGTGAAGCCGGCGCGGCCCACGAAGTACCAGCCCAGGAAGGTGAGCAGCGCGACGGCGATCACGAAGGGGACGAAGATGCCCGACACCCGGTCGGCGAGGGCCTGGATGGGCGCCTTCGAGCCCTGCGCGGCCTCGACGAGGCGGATGATCTGGGCCAGCGCGCTCTCCGCGCCGACCTTGGTGGCCTGGATCTGCAACAGGCCCGACTTGTTCACGGTCGCGCCGATGACCGGGTCGCCGGGCCGCTTGTCCACGGGCAGGCTCTCGCCGGTCAGCATCGACTCGTCCACCGCGGAGCGGCCGTCGAGCACCAGGCCGTCCACCGGCAGCTTCTCGCCGGGCCGGACGATGACGGTGTCGCCGGGGTAGACGTCCTCCACCGGCACATCCTGCTCCACGCCGTCGCGCAGCACGCGCGCGGTGCGCGGCTGCAGGCCCATGAGTGCCTTGATGGCCGCGCTCGTGCGGCCCTTGGCCACCGCCTCCAGATATTTGCCGACCTTGATGAGGGTGATGATCAGCGCGGAGGTCTCGAAGTAGACCATCTGGCCCAGGCCGGGGAAGAGCAGCACGGCCACGCTGTAGAAGTAGGCCGCGGAGGAGCCCAACGCGATGAGCACATCCATGTTGGCGCTGCCGTTCTTGAGCGCCTTGTATGCGCCGGTGTAGTACTGTCCGCCGACGTAGAACTGCACCGGCGTGGCCAGCGCAAACATGGCCCAGTTGAGCCAGGCCGCGTGCGGCAGCAGGCCGAGCATGCTGGCCATGCCGAGCAGGAACACGGGCAGGGTCAGCGCGACGCCCACCCACAGCATGCGCCGCTGTTGGGCGACCTCCGCCTCGCGCGCCTGGGCCTCGGCATCCGCCGGCCGGACGCCGGCCTGGCCCTCGATGACGCCGTAGCCCACATCCTCGATCTTCTGCTTGAGGTCGTTGTAGTTGACCAGCGTCGGGATGAAGTCGATGGAGGCGCGCTCGGTCGCATAGTTCACGCCGACGTGGACGACCCCCGGCATCTTCTTCAGGTTGCGCTCGATGGTCGCGGCGCAGTTGGCGCACGTCATGCCGCTGACCGGCAGCTCCAGTTTGGCGGTCGCGACGCCGTAGCCCAGGTCGCCGATGAGCGCGCGCATGGCGTCCTCGCCGGTCTGGGCCGGGTCATAGGCGACCGTCGCCTTCTCCGTCGCATAGTTCACCGCTGCAGCGGTCACGCCGGGCATCTTTTTCAGGTTGCGCTCGATGGTCGCGGAGCAGTTGGCGCACGTCATGCCGGTGATCGGGAGGGTGATTTGTTTGCTTTCAGCCATGAGTTGTCTCGATATCGCTCTAACGCGCAAAGGCGAACCGCAGTTCGCCTTCGCAGCCGTTGGGGGAGGCGAACCGCAGTCCGCCGCGCGCGGGTCAGTTGGCCGCCGGGTAGCCGATCTCGACCAGGGTCTCCCTGACGCGCGGCAGCGCCGCATCGTTCTCCAGCACGAAGGTCGCGGTCTTGGTCGCGGCGTCGGCCTTGACCTGCTCGACGCCCGGCAGGCCCGCGGTCTCGCGCTGGATGGTCATCACGCAGTGGTTGCATGAGATGTTGGGAACATTGAGCTTGACGGTGACGGACATGGGTCTCTCCTGTGATCTTTAAAGATGGGTCTATGCCTTGTTGGTGATGTTGAAGACGCCGAGGATCTCGCCGATGACGGCCTCGCGGCGCTCCGCGTCATCCCCGCGGATGGCGGTGGTCACGCACGAATGGAGGTGCTGATCCAGCACGATCTCCTGCACCTTGCCGAGCGCGGCCTGGACTGCGCCGATCTGCTTGATGACGTCGATACAGTATTTGTCGTCCTCCACCATGCGCTGGATGCCGCGCACGTGGCCTTCGACGCTTTGCAGCCGCCGGATCACCCCCGCCTTGGTCTGGTCGTTCATGCGCTGGCGCCCTTTCTCCCGGATCTGCGCGCAGGATACCACGCGGCCGCGGCCGGGTCTGTAGGGGAGATACCCATCCCCCCTGGGGGGGGGGGTCGCTGGAAGCTGGAGGCCGGAGGCTGGAGGCCGGAGGCTGGAAGCTGGAAACCGGAAGCTGGTTGGGGGGTGAGACCTGACGGGCCTCGCACCTGTCAGGTCGGCGTCTCAATACCCTGATATAAACACGAGTGACCCAACGGTGGTATACTACGACCGCGCATCCCTAACCAAGGACAGCGACTCGCCCAGCAGCGCCTCGCTGCCTGACGTCGCGCCTGCCCAACCAAATAGCCGCCTGTGGCCGGCCCGCGCAGCCCGACCAGCGTGCTACGCGCCCCCCGCGTCGCATCACCCTTCCAGCAGATGGCGCAGCTTCAGGCTCAGCGCCTTGACGATCTTCTTGAGGTTGGGGTCCATGTATGAGGCTCCAGATCAGGGATCAAACGGGATCACCTGTGTTTGTGGGGCCGCGCTTGACAGGTCCACTGCTCCAATAACCCGGTTACTGAATACGGTGATCTTCCTGTTCTTGAGTTCATTCACGACTTCAACAGAAGGCAACCTGAATCGAGGAAACGGGAAGATCAGCGCTTGCTGCGGTCTCACCAGTTCGAGGATATCGCACAAATTTCCGTTCGCACACCAGGGAGTAAACTTGTACCACTCGTGCCACAAGAAGGCGGACATCAGGCAGCCTAGAGGCCAGTCCCCCAATGGTCTCTGATGTCGCTCCTCAAGCCACTTGTTATACCGGTATATACAGAAGCGATAAGCGGCTTCCGGGTTCCAGCCGACTCCGCGGCTCCCGTGGTGCGGTATCTTTAGAAGCTCGCTTCTCAGCCGGTGGCCGTCGGTCAGAATCAGCGACGTCCAATTCTCCAGGTCCCCTGTGAAAAGGGCTGATCGAAAGCCTGTTCGTCCCACAGATGACACTCGGAAGACGGTGCTGATATCATTGAAAATGGTTCGATCGGTGCAGATTTCTTGCGGGCCTAACTTGTCGTCTTCCTGAATATCCCACCATCTTGTAGCCGGGTCCTCTTCCTCAGAGCTGTCCCAATACTGGCTCATGGCTTTGAGTGCAGCATCGTCAGACTCCGTCAACTCCCTGTACTTTGGTCGGAGCTCAGCAACCAACTTACGAACCGCAGTACTGCGTTTAGGATTCTCAGGTGGGAAGGAAAGACGCTGATGGCGTGAGCGCTTACCTTCGATGCGGACCTCGTCGGGGGAATACTTGTGTGTGCCGATCTTCCAGTCCAGCGGGATGCGACTGTCGCGCAACATCTTCTTGAGCGTGGCCGGGTCGTAGAGGTGGTCGAGAAACGGCTCAGAGGGGTACAGAACCTCGAACAGGAGGCCGCCAAGGCGAGTTACGTGGCCAGCGGTAACCTGTCGGAACAGGATGCCGCGCTTGCGGCACGTTTCCTGCAGATCATGCCCTGTTATAAGGGCCATCACATAAAGGACACGGTTGTGATTATCTGGACTCTTTGTCGGAATCGTACCAGATTCGAGGAAGGCGGTTAGGATGCCGATATCGAAAGTCCAGAATTCGTCGATCTTAATCGCCGGGTCTTTGAAAACAGCTAGAAGGCCGCCCAGATGATCATAGTCCAAGTGTGAAGCAATCACCAGGTCAAGATGACAGATGTTGCAACCGCGCAGGTAGTCGTGGACGGTTTGCTTGTCGAGTCCACCATCTATCAGAACGTAATAGACGCGATTGCCATCGGTGTGCTCGATGAGCGTCGCGTCACCAGCCTTCACGCCGATCATGTGAAGTTGCGTGCTCATTAGACTACCTCCACTTCGAAGCCATCTGTGAGGAGTCTGCGAACCTGTTGGTCCAGCTTGGTCCGAAGTTGCTCCCACTTTTTGCCGGCCCGAAATCCTTGGTGCGGTTTTTTTAAGGTTTTTCGCATCCCGAGATTAAAAACCCCCCGCCAGGCCGGTTTCGTCACCCCTGTGAACGCCGCGGCCGCTCGCGCGTGATGCGGCCGCGGCTGGCTCCGGCGCGCTATTGCGCCGGCGGCTCCGCGGGCCCGGTCGCCGCGGGCCGCGGCCGGCGGTGGTTGATGATCAGCCCGATGACGCCGATGGCGATGCCGATGAGGCTGACCCATTGGGCCGTGGCCAGCGAGCCCATGCGCCAGGCGTCGGGCCGAAACATCTCGACCCAGATGCGGCCGACAGGATACCAGATCAGATACATCAGGAAGATGTCGCCGTCGCGCAGCCAGCCCTTGAAGCGCCGGCCGATGAACAGCAGCAGCCCCGCGCCGACGATGTTCCAGGCCATCTCGTAGAAGAAGGTCGGGTGGAAGCCGTGCGTGGCATACCACTGCCGCGCCTCGTCGGTCAGCCGCTCCGGGATGCCGCACGCCATGGGCGAGCCGGCCGGCTCCTGACACGGGAAGCGCGGGTTGATGTGGAAGGCCCAGGCCGCATCGGTCGGCGGCCCGTAGAGCTCCTGGTTGACGCGGTTGCCCAGCCGGCCGATGGCCTGCGCCACGAGGAGGCCGGGCGCTGGGATGTCCAGCCAGCGCAGCAGGTTTAGCCTGGCGCGCCAGGTGTAGATGACGATTGCGAGGACGCCGCCCACCACCCCGCCGAAGATGCCCAGGCCGCGGAAGCCGCCGTTCCAGAACCGGATGATCTCGATCGGGTTCTCCCGATAGTAGGACCATCCCGCAAAGTTGCCGGTCGGCGAGGAGAAGACGTGATAGAGCCGCGCGCCGATGATGCCGAAGATCAGGCACCACGTCAGCACGTTCCAGACGTGTTCGGGGTCTTCGCCGCGGCGCGCCGCCTCCTTGGTCGCGATCCATGCCGCGATCACCGCGCCGGTCACGATCAGCAGGCCGTACCAGGTGACCTGGAACGGCCCGAGATCGAGGATGATGGGGTTCATGGGCTTGCCTCTCTGGTTCCGAATGCGTCTGGCAGCTTCTCAGGGTCTGTTTGGCCGGTCTCCGGCCTCACCCCCTCGGCTCCCCCTCTCCTGACCCTGGCGAGCCTTCGGCTCGCACGTCAGGAGAGGGGGATGG
>MWBF01000031.1 GCA_002068935.1 Chloroflexi bacterium ADurb.Bin325 | reverse complement strand
CGGGTGCCCGTCGGTGATCGTGGCTGCCAGCGGCAGGGGCCGATTGCTCCGAGAGCAGAAATCTGTGCTTTAATTATAGCATGAATCACAGTCTGAACACAGATGCCTGGGACAGCCTGGAGGCGCGTATCGTTGCCTGCCGCTTATGCCCGCGCCTGGTGGCGTGGCGCGAGGAGACCGCGCGGGTCAAGCGTCGCGCGTATCGGGACGAGGAGTACTGGGGCCGGCCCGTGCCGGGGTTCGGCGATCGTAACGCGCGCCTGCTGATCGTGGGGCTGGCGCCCGCGGCGCACGGCGGCAACCGCACCGGCCGCTTCTTCACCGGCGACAGCTCCGGCGACTTCCTCTATGCCGCGCTCTACCGCGCGGGGTTTGCCAACCAGCCGACCGCGCGGCATCGGGGCGACGGGCTGACGCTGACCGATGCGTATATCACGGCCGCGGCGCGCTGTGCGCCGCCGGACAACAAGCCCACGCCGGACGAGCTGAACAACTGTCGGCCCTATCTGGCCGAGGAGATCGCGCTGCTCGACCGCGTGCGGGTCATCGTGGCGCTCGGCCGCGTCGGATACGACGCGGTGCTGCGCGTCTACGAGGGCCGGCCGGGCTTTGCGGGCCGGACCGCGCTGCTGAAGCGCTTTGCGCACGCCGCGGTCGTGCCGCTCGGCGCAGGGCCGGACGCCGCGCGCCTGCCGGTCGTCGTTGCCTCATATCACCCCTCCCGCCAGAACACGCAGACGGGCCGGCTGACCGCGGCGATGTTCGACCGCGTGTGGACGATGGCGCGCGAGCTGCTCGACTAGCCGCGGAGGGCTGGCCGGAGCAACTCCCCGACAGGTCCTAGATGAAAGCACGCGGGGACTTGGCGCATGCAGCGGCGGCTTCAACCGCGCGGGACGGGCTTTCCCAACAGGCGCTCAGGCGGCGCGTGATTAGACGTATCGCCCGCGGACGGGGTATAATGCGCGCGTTGTGTATTCTAAGGCGCTGACTGACGCCGGAGGAGGATACCATGCGCCGACTTGCTGAGATCCAGGCCGCGCTCCGCGCCGAGGGGCTGGACGGCTGGCTGCTCTATGATTTCAAGGAGCTCAACCCGATTGCGCGCCGCGTGGCCGGCATGCCCGCGGACCGTTTCCTGAGCCGGCGCTGGGCCTGCTACATCCCGGCGCAGGGCGCGCCGCGCTGGCTTGCGCACGCGATCGAGACGGGCGGGCTGCGCGATCTCGCGCCCGACATCGCCTCGTATGTCTCCTGGCAGTCGTGGCCGGATGCGCTGCGCACGCTCATCCGCGGGGCGCAGCGCATCGCGATGGAGGTCTCGCCGGGCTGCGCGATCCCCTACATCAGCCGGGTGGACGCGGGCACGGTCGAGCTGGTGCGCAGCCTGGGCGTCGAGATCGTAACCTCCGCGGACCTGGTTCAGGTCGCGGAGGCGGTCTGGACCGTGGAGCAGCTTGCCAGCCACCGCCGCGCGGCCGCCGCGCTGATCGAGGTCAAGGACGCGACCTTCGACCACGTGCGCGAGCGGCTGGCCACGGGCCTGCCCGTGACCGAGTGCGGGGTGCAGGACTTCATGAAGCGGCAGTTCGCCGCGCGTGGCATGGAGGCCGACCATTCGCCCATCGTCGCGCTCAACGAGCACGCGGCCGACCCGCACTTCGGCCCGCGTCGCGATGCGGATACGCCGATGCAGCGGGGCGACTTCCTGCTGATCGACCTGTGGACGAAGGAGCCGGGCCCGGACAACATCTTCGGCGACATCACATGGGTCGCGTATGCCGGGCCGGCCGCGCCCCCGCGCATGACGGCGGTCTTCGAGGTCGTGCGCGAGGCGCGCGACGCCGCGGTCGCCTTTGCGCGCAAGCGCATCCGCGCGGGGGAGCCGGTCTACGGCTACGAGGTGGACGATGCGGCGCGCAACGTCATCGCCGAGGCCGGGTTCGGCCCGTACTTCATCCACCGCACCGGCCACTCCATCGGCGCATCGGGCCACGGCAACGGCGTCAACATCGACAACCTGGAGACCCAGGATCGCCGCCGGCTGCTGCCGGGCGTCGGCTTCTCCATCGAGCCGGGCATCTACCTGCCGGAGGAGCGCTTCGGCGTGCGCCTGGAGATCGACTGCTATGTGGCGGACGACGACATCGAGGTGACGACCCTGCCGCTGCAAGACGCGATCGTGCTCGTCTAGAGTCTGTTTGCAAAGCCCGTTCCGGGCGGTTGAAACCGCTGCCACATTCAAGCCCCTGCGAACTTTCGTGTCTCAGTCTGTGCAGGCAGACCTGGTAATGGCGGCCGTGACTTTAGTCGCCGGGAGACTTTTCAAACAGGCTCTAGCGTGCGCGGGGCCAGGGGTTCCGGATAGAGGGGAATAGTCATTGATGGGACGTAGGATTGGATTGTTAATGGCCGTGCTGCTGGCCGTCGTCGCAGGCGTGTCGTGCGTCTACCTGCGCGCGGAGGAGCCCGCGGCCATCTGGACGCCCGCGCCGATCGCCCGCGCCAGCAGCACCGCGACCGCGCAGCCGGCCGCAACGGAGTATATACTGCCGACCATAGCCGCGCAGCCGACCGCGACCGCGCGGCCGACGTCCACGCCGAGCGCGACTGCCACGCGGCCCGCGGCCGTCACGCCGACCGCGACGCAGGATCCCAAGCTGATCGTGATCACCGAGGCCGACGTCATGCGCGCCGTGGGGTCGAGCGGCGGGGGCGACTTCTCCGCCAGGGAGCTGCGCATCCGCTTCACGGACGGCCGCATGCGCATCGAGGCCGCCGCACTCAGCTACGGGCCGGTCAACGTCCAGAACCTCGTGCTGGTCGGCCGGCTGGTCGCGGAGAACGGCAAGCTTCGGCTACAGACGGAGTCTGTCAGCCCGCGCGGCCTGCTGACCGCCCTGATCCCGACCGTCGCCAACCAGGCGCTCGAACAGTACACCGCGGACTGGTACATCAAGGAGGTCGAGACGCTGGACGGTCGCATCGAGGTGCGCATCCGGTAGGCGCGCCGCGGGCGGCGCCCGATCCGGGCAACGGCGCATCCCGGCTGTCTTTATTCGCGCGGTCGCGCGATCTGCCACACGGCCGGGGCGTCGCAAGAAAGTTGATCCGAGGGGAAAATGGAAGCCGTATTGTCGGAGAAAATGCAGAACCTGCATGCTCTCTTTCGTTCATTGGGCCGCGTCGCCGTGGCTTATTCGGGCGGGGTGGACAGCGCGTTCCTGCTCAAGGCCGCGCACGATGCGCTGGGGAGCGAGAATGTCCTGGCGCTGACCGCCGTCTCCGCCAGCATGCCGGCCTACGTGAGGGCCGCGGCGGAGGAGCTGGCCCGGCAGATCGGCGCGCCGCTGATGTGGATCGAGTCGCACGAGGATCAGGACGAGCGATATCTTGCCAACCCGGCCAACCGCTGCTACTTCTGCAAGACCAACGTCTATGATGAGCTGATCCCCGCGGCCGAGCAGGCCGGGTTCAGCTATCTGGCGGACGGCACGAACGCGGACGACGCGGACGACTATCGGCCGGGCCGCCGCGCCGCGCGCGAACATGGCGTGCGCAGCCCGCTCCAGGAGCTCGGCTTCACCAAGGCCGAGATCCGCCAGGCCTCGCACGAGCTGGGCCTGGCAAACTGGGATGCGCCGGCCGCGCCGTGTCTCTCCTCGCGCATCCCCTACGGCACGCGCATCACCCCGGAGATCCTGGATCAGATCGCCCGGGCCGAGCTGGCGCTGCGCACGCGCGGGTTCCGCGAGGTGCGCGTGCGCCACCACGACAAGGTCGCGCGCATCGAGGTGCCGCCCGCGGACTTCGACCGGCTGCTGGATCAGCGCACGGAGATCGTCGCGGCGCTGCGCGAGGCCGGCTATCAGTACATATCGCTCGACCTGACCGGCCTGCGCTCCGGCAGCCTGAACGAGGTGCTCCTGGTGCATGGACGCGGACAAGCTGCGTGACCTGCTGGGCGAGGTGCAGGCGGGCCAGGTCTCCGTCGACGCCGCGTTCGAGCGCCTGAGGTCGCTGCCCTACGAAGATCTGGGCTACGCACGGCTGGATCTCCACCGCGCGCTGCGCCAGGGGCTGCCGGAGGTCGTGTTCTGCCAGGGCAAGACCAACGAGCACGCCGCGGCCATCCTGGAGCGGCTGTGGCAGGCCCATGACCGCGTGCTGGGCACGCGCGCCGCGCCGGAGATGGCGGAGTTCATCCGCGCGCGGCTGCCCGATGCGCGGTACGACCCGCTCTCCCGGCTGGTGACGCTGGTGCGCGGGGAGCCGCCCGCGCCGGCGGAGGCCGCGCCCTATGCGCTGGTCGCCAGCGCGGGCACCGCGGATCTGCCCGTGGCGGAGGAGGCGGCCCAGACGCTGGAGTTCCTGGGCGACCGCGTCCTGCGCGCCTATGACGTGGGCGTCGCGGGCCTCCACCGGCTGCTCAACCGCCGCGCCGACCTGGAAGGGGCCGCGGTCGTCATCAGCATCGCCGGCATGGAGGGCGCGCTGACGAGCGTCATCGGCGGGCTGGTCGCCTGCCCGGTCATCGGCGTGCCGACCAGCGTCGGCTACGGGGCCAGCTTCGGCGGCCTGGCCGCGCTGCTCGCCATGCTCAACTCCTGCGCGACGGGCGTGGCGGTGGTCAACATCGACAACGGCTTCGGCGCCGCGGTGTTTGCACATCGCATCCTGGAGGCCGCGGCCCGCGCGCCGACGAGCACGGGGTAAGTGTCTATTCGAAAACCCGCTGGGGCCGGTCTCTGACCGTGCCCCTGGCTCGGTCGGAGACCGGCCAGAGCAATTTTCGGATAGGTTCTAGGGCTGGCCCGGCCATATCACCATCATCGACGGAGTGCTATGAAGACCCTCTATTTCGACTGTGTCGGCGGCGCGAGCGGCGATATGATCCTCGGCGCGCTGCTGGACGTGGGACTGCCAGCAGAGGTCCTGCGAGAACGGCTGGCCGCGCTGCACCTGCCCGGCTTCGAACTGCGCGTCGGGAAGGTCGAGAAGTGCGGCATCGCCGCGACGCAGGTGGATGTGATCGTGGACGACGATGTGCCGGAGCGCCACCTGCCCCAGCTTGAGGCGATCGTGCGGGGCGGCGACCTGCCCGCGCACGTCGTCGAGAAGGCCGTCGCGGTCCTGTACCGGATCGGCGAGGCCGAGGCCGCCATCCACAGCAGCAGCCTGGATCACGTCCACCTGCACGAGCTGGGCGGCATCGACACCATCGTGGACGTGGTCGGCGCGGTCAGCGGGCTGGACGCGCTGGGCATCGAGCACGTGCGCAGCTCGCCTGTCCCGCTGGGCCGCGGCTTCACCAACAGCGCGCACGGGCGGATCCCCCTGCCCGCGCCGGCCACGGTCGCGCTGCTGCGCGGCGCGCCGGTCGTCGGCAGCGAGATCCAGGCCGAGACGGTCACGCCGACCGGCGCGGCGTTGCTGACGACGCTCTCCGCGGACTTCGGCGGCATCCCGGCCATGACGCTGTCCGCGGTCGGCTACGGCGCGGGGCGCAAGGACTTTGCGATCCCGAACGTGCTGCGCGTGCTGGTGGGCGAGGCCGCGGCCGCGGGCGACTCCGGCATGCAGGCGCTGGTCGTGCTGGAGACCAACATCGACGACCTCAACCCGGAGGCGTACGACTATATCATGGGCCGCCTCTTCGCCGTGGGCGCGCTGGACGTCTTCCTGGCCCCGATCCAGATGAAGAAGAACCGACCGGCGACCCTGCTCTCGGCCATCTGCTGGCCGAGCGCGGCCGCGGCGTTGACGGATGTGCTGTTCAGCGAGACGAGCACCCTGGGCATCCGCCGCTACGAGGTGATGCGCCAGGCGCTGCCGCGGCGGAGCGAGACCGTGGAGACGGCCTATGGCCCGGTGCGCGTCAAGGTCGCGTATTGGGGGGACGGACAGACCAAGGCCGCGCCGGAGTACGAGGACTGCCGCCAGTTGGCCGCGCAGCACGGCGTCCCGTTGCGCGAGGTGTATCTGGCCGCGGCGCAGGCCGCGCGCGACAGCGCGGGCCGCGCGGCCGCGCAGTAACGTGAGCATGCAGGTGTGATCTGCCCCTCTCCTGCCGCAGCGGGAGAGGGGCCAGGGGTGAGGTAGAAGATGGGCGCCACCGCGCAGTTCTTCGACGCAAACATCGTCTACGTCCACTTCTTCTACGGCCTGGCCTTCTTCAGCCTCGGCCTGGTCGTGCTGTTGGAGTCGGGCCGGGCCTCCGAGTTCCGCTTTGCCCGCGCCCTGCGGCCCCTGGCCCTCTTCGGCTTCATCCACGGCCTGCACGAGTGGTTCGAGATGTTCCTGGTCTTTGCGATCAGGACGCATGGCTACCAGCCGGGGCCGGTCGACGAGATCTTCCGCCTGCTCACCCTGCTGGGCTCCTTCATCGTGCTGTTGATCTTCGGCCTGCGCCTGCTGCCCGGCGCGGAGGAAAGGCCGCGGCGCGAGTTCATCCAGGTCGCGCTGATGGCGCTGCTCTGGCTGATCGCCGTTGCGTTCGTGGCGTGGCAGTACAACGCGACCTGGCCGCAGATCGGGGCCGTGGCCGATGTGCTGGCGCGCTACGGGCTGGCGATCCCCGGCTCGGCGCTGGCCGCGCTGGCGCTCATCCGCGAGCGCCACGATTTCCATGCGCGCGGCATGTCGCAATATGGCCGCAGCCTGCTCTGGGCCGCGCTCGCCTTCCTGGTCTACGGCGTCTTCGGCCAGCTTTTCGGCGGGGCCAGCCTCATCTTCCCCTCGCAGACCATCAACTCGGCCATGTTCCTGCGCATATTCGGCGTCCCGGTCCAACTGTTGCGCACCGTGTCCGCGCTGGCGATCACCGTCGCGCTCGGCAGCGCGCTGCGCGCCTTCGAGCTGGAGAGCCGGCTGCGGCTGGCGCGCGCCAACAAGGCGCGCATCGAGGCGCAGGCCGCCGCGCTCGAGGCGCAGCAGCGCCGCGCTAACGAGGTCGAGGCGCTGAACGTCCGCCTCAGCGCCACCGCGACCGAGCTGTCGGCCATGGTGCAGCTTTCGCACATCCTGACCTCCACGATCGACCTGCGGCGCATGCTCGACAGCGCGCTCTACCAGATCGTGCACAGCTTCGAGCGCGCCTGTTGCAGCATCGTCATGCTCAAGCGGCCGGACGAGGGGCTGGAGCTGGCCGGCGAGTATCGCCGGCCCGACGCGCCGCGGCCGCTGACGCCGCCGCCGATCACCGCGGTCGCCGCGCGCGCGGCGGCGACGGGCGAGCCGGCCGGCGCGGGGCTGGACAACGAGATCGTGTCGCTGGCGGACGAGGCCGAGCCGGGCGAGCGCAAGTTTCGTACCCTGGGCGTGCCGCTGCGCAGCCAGGTGCAGATCCTCGGCGCGATGGCGCTCTCCTCCGTGCGCGAGGAGGAGCCGCTGGGCCGCGACGAGCTGAACCTGTTCGTCGCGTTTGCGCAGCAGATCGTCGCATCCGTGGAGAACGCCCGGCTCTATCAGGTGGTTCAGGAGCGCGAGAACCAGCTCGAGGATCTCGTGCGCCAGCTCGTGGCCGCCCAGGAGGGGGAGCGCCAGCGTATCGCCCGCGAGCTCCACGACGAGACGGGCCAGAAGCTGCTGGCCCTGGGCATGGGGCTGGCCGCGGTCGATACGCAGCTCACGGCCGGGGATCTCGCGCGGGCCGCGCCCATGGTGCGCAACCTGCGCGAGCTGAACGACCTGGCCGTGACCGAGCTCCGCAACATCATGGCCGACCTGCGGCCGGCCCAACTGGACGACCTGGGCCTCGTGCCGGCCCTGCGCTGGTACATCCAGCAGTACCAGATCCGCCAGCCCGGCGTCTCAGCCGTGCTGCTGGCCGACCGCACGCTGCCGCGGCTGCCCGCGCAGCACGAGACCGTGCTCTTTCGCATCGCGCAGGAGGCGCTGACGAACGTGGCCCGCCACGCGCAGGCGACCGAGGTGACGGTCACGCTGAGCCAGGTGGGCGACGACATCTGTCTCGAGGTTCGCGACAACGGTCGGGGCTTCGACACCTCCGCGCCGCCGCGGCACGAGCCGCGTTCCGGGCTGGGGCTTGTCGGGATGCGCGAGCGGGTGGCGTTGATCCGCGGGGAGCTGCTGGTCGAGTCGCAGCCCGGCCGCGGCGCGCACATCACCGTCAGGCTGCCGCTGGGGGAGCGGGCGGACGCGGGACGGCCGTAGCCCGTCGGCGGCCGTCCGCTGGGCTACGGCTGCCCGTGCGCACGAAAACAGCGGGGGGATGGATGCACGCCCATCCCCCCGCTGCGTCATTTCTTCGGCCCGCGCGTGGGCTTGACGCTGGACGCGGGCGGCTTCTTCGGGTCGGCCGCGGGCTTCCTGGCCGCGCGCTTGGGCTTGTCGGCCGCCTCCGGCGGCGGGATTGTCGCCAGCAGGGCCAGTTGCGCGGCGTCCAGCGGCACAGATCTGCCGCGGCGGGCCGGGGGCTTCTCCGGCTCCTGTGTTGCCGCGGCCTTCCTGGCCGCAGCGGGCTTGTCGGTCGCGGCCGCCTTGCCGACCGGGGCCGTCTTGTCGGCCACGGTGGCTTTGCTGGATGCCGCCGCCTTGCCGGCCGCCGCCTTGCCGGTGGGCGTGAGCTTCTCGGCCGGCGCAGCGGCCGCCTTGCGGGCGGGCTTCGGCGCAGCCGCGGCCGCCGCCGGGGACGCCGCCCGTCGCGGCGCCTTCTCCGCCGCGGGCGCGGCCTTCTCGGCGGCCGCCTTTGCCGACCGCGCCGGCCGCTTCTGCGCAGCGCCGTCCGGCCCGCCCGCGCCGGCCAGCGCATAGACCCGCGTCACCGACAGCCCCGCGACGAGGCCGGCCAGCGCCTTCCCGCTGGACGCCCGGCCCATCTGCGCCAGGCCGGCGACAGGGCAGCCGACCGCGGCCTGCTCCGCCTGCACGCAGACCAGCCGATCTTCCGGCCCGGCCAGCGCGCCGTATACCACATCGCCCGAACGGCTCGACAGCTTGGCCGTGCTGATGCCCTTGCCGTTGCGCCCCTGCGCGGGGAAGTCGGCCAGCGGCACGCGCTTGGCGTATCCCGCGCCGAGCACCAGCGCGACCTGGGCGGCCGCCGCGTCCCCCGCGACCGTCGCGCCCGCGATGACGCGGTCGTCGGCCGCCAATCGGATGCCGCCGATGCCGCCCGCGGGCAGGCCCATGGCGCGCACGTCCTCCTCGCCGAAGCGGATCGCCTGCCCGCGCGCGGTGAAGAGCAGCACCTCGCCGTCCCCCTGGCTGACCCCGGCCCAGACGAGCCGGTCGCCCTCGTCCAGCCCGATCACCTGCGGGTTGGCGCCGATGCTCGCGGCCAGATCCGCCGCGTTGATGCGCTTGACCTTGCCCTGTTCGGTCGCCAGGACGATATAGCTGCTGAGCGGCTCGCCGTCGGGCTTGGGGAGCGCCAGGAGCGCGGCGATCTTGCTCCCGCGCGGCAGCCCCGTCAGGTTGGTGAAATGGCCGCCGCCCGTCTCGGGGATCTGGTGCGCCTGCACCCGGCCGGCCTGGCCGCGCGCGGTCAGCAGATACAGGTCGGTCTTGGTGTCGCCCTTGACCGCAAACTGCACCGGCAGCAGCGGGAACGCCGGCTTCTCCCCGCGGCTGCGCGCCAGGACGCCGTCCGTGTTCAGGGTCAGCCAGAGCTCCTCCTGCGGCAGCAGGTCGATGGTCGTCAGCACGCCCTTGGCGCGATCCGCAATCTGCGTGCGCCGGGCATCGCCGTACTTGTTCTTGAGCGCCTTCAGATCCTGCCGGATGACGTCCAGCACCTTCTTGGGCGACTTGAGCAGCTCCTCGAGCTCCTTGATCAGCGCCAGGAGCTCCTTGTGCTCGGTCTCCAGCTTGCGCCGCTCCAGCGCGGCCAGCCGGCGCAGCTGCATGTCGAGGATGGCCTGCGCCTGGATCGAGGTGAAGCCGAGCTGTTTGACCAGCCCCTCGCGGGCCATCTCCGCGGTGCGCGAGCCGCGGATGAGCGCGATGACCGCATCGAGCATGTCCAGCGCCCTGAGCAGCCCCTCCACGATGTGGGCGCGCTCCTTGGCCCGCGCCAGGTCGTATCTGGCCCGGCGCACGATCACGTTCTGGCGGTGCTCGATGAAGTGCAGCAGCGCGCGCTTCAGGCTGAGCAGCCGCGGCTCGCCGTCCACCAGCGCGAGGAGCGACACGCCGAACGTCTGCTGCAGCGGGGTCAGCTTGAACAACTGCCCCAGGACGTGGTTGGGGTCCACCGTGCGCGTCAGCTCGATGATGATGCGCATCCCCGTGCGATCCGACTCGTCGCGCAGGTCGGTGACGCCCTCGATCCGACCGTCGCGCACCAGCTCCGCGATGCGCTCGATGAGGCTGCTCTTGTTGGTCTGATACGGCAGCTCGGTGACGACGATGCGCGCCTTGCTCCGGCTCATCTCCTCGATGTGCGCCTTCGCCTGCATTACGATGCTGCCCTTGCCGCCGGCATACGCCTTGGCGATGGCGTCCTCGCGGTCGGCGTCCTCGCCGGCCCCCAGGTGCGAGTAGCGGTACACCACGCCGCCGGTCGGGAAATCGGGGCCGGGGATGAAGCGCATCAGGTCTTCGACCGTGACATCCTCGTGGCGCTGGTAGTTCTCGATGAGATAGCACAGCGCGTCGCAGACCTCGCCCAGGTTGTGGGGCGGGATGTTGGTGGACATGCCCACGGCGATGCCGCTGGAGCCGTTGACGAGCAGGTTGGGCAGCGCGGCCGGCAGCACCGATGGCTCCTTGAGCGAGCCGTCGAAGTTGTCGCTCCAGTCGACCGTGTCCTTCTCGATGTCGGCCAGCATCTCGAGCGCGATGGGCGCGAGCCGCGCCTCGGTGTAGCGCATCGCCGCGGCATTGTCGCCGTCTATCGAGCCGAAGTTGCCCTGGCCGTCGACCAGCGGATAGCGCAGCGAGAAGTTCTGCGCCATGCGCACCATCGCCTCGTAGACGGCCGCGTCGCCGTGCGGGTGATATTTGCCCAGCACCTCGCCGACGATGCGCGCCGATTTCTTGTACGGCTTGTCGGGCAGCAGCCCCAGGTCGTACATGGCCCACAGGATGCGCCGGTGGACCGGCTTGAGGCCATCGCGCGCATCCGGCAGCGCACGCGCGACGATGACGCTCATCGCATAGTCGAGATACGAGGCCTGCATCTCGGCGTCGATATTGACCGGGCGGATGATACCTGGTTCCATGGACGATCCCCTAAATCGTAATCACCAATCAGTCTCGTAACTGTTCCCAGACGGGCCGCGCATCCTGGGCCTGGAGCGCCTGGCGCAGCTCGATGATCTGGTCGCGCAGCACCGCGGCCTTCTCGAACTCCAGGCTCTGCGCCGCGGCCTTCATCTGCTTCTCCAGATCCTTGATGAGCCGCGTGGCCTCGTCCTTCGGCAGGGCGGTCGGTGCGATCCGGTATTCCGGCCCCGCCTCGGCCACGGCCGCGGCGCCCCACCGGGCCGGCGCGGCGCCGCGCTCGACCTGCAAGCGCTGCGTCAGATCGCGCACGGTCTTGACGATCGTGGTCGGCACGATGCCGTGCGCCTGGTTGTGCGCCTCCTGCTTGGCGCGGCGGCGGTTGGTCTCGTCGATGGCCCGCCGCATCGAATCGGTGATCGCGTCGGCGTACAGGATCGCCGTGCCGTGGACATGGCGCGCGGCGCGGCCGATCGTCTGGATGAGGGCCTGTTCCGAGCGGAGGAACCCTTCCTTGTCCGCGTCGAGGATGGCGACCAGGCTGGTCTCGGGCAGATCCAGGCCCTCGCGCAGCAGGTTGATGCCGACGACCACATCGTACACGCCCAACCGGAAATCACGCAAAATCTCGACCCGCTCGATCGTCTGCACCTCGGAATGCAGATAGTGCACCTTGACGCCGACCTCTTGCAGGTAGTCGGCCAGATCCTCCGCCATCCGCTTGGTCAGCGTCGTGACGAGCACGCGCTCGTTCAGCGCCGCGCGCTTGCGGATCTCCTTGAGCAGATCGTCCACCTGGCCCTTCGTCGGGCGAATCTCCACCTGCGGATCGACCAGGCCGGTGGGCCGGATGATCTGCTCGACCACCTGGGCGGAGTTCTTCAGCTCGTAGGGGCCGGGCGTCGCGCTGGTGTAGATGACCTG
This sequence comes from Chloroflexi bacterium ADurb.Bin325, assembly GCA_002068935.1. GTDB lineage: Bacteria > Chloroflexota > Anaerolineae > CG2-30-64-16 > CG2-30-64-16 > MWBF01. The sequence goes on along the minus strand of MWBF01000031.1, from coordinate 5,560 downwards.
GTTGAGCGAGGCCTCCCATTCCTCGAACTTGAGGGGCCGGTTGTCCAGCGCGCAGGGCAGGCGGAACCCGTAGTCCACGAGCACTTCCTTGCGCGAGCGGTCGCCGTTGTACATCCCGTGAATCTGGGGGATGGTCATGTGCGACTCGTCCACGATCAGCAGCCAGTCCGCGGGGAAGTAGTCCAGCAGCGTGAAGGGCCGCGAGTTGGGCGGGCGCAGCGCCAGCGGCCGGCTGTAGTTCTCGATGCCGGAGCAATAGCCCACCTCGCGCAGCATCTCCATGTCGTAGCGCGTGCGCTGTTCGAGGCGCTGCGCCTCCAGCAGCTTGTCTTCCGCGCGGAACCTCTTGAGTTGGGTTTCGAGCTCGGCGTCGATGATCTGTAGCGCCTCGGTGAGCTTGTCCTGGGGCGTGATGAAGTGCTTGGCCGGGAAGATCTCGATCTCGTCCAGCTTGCGCAGCACCTCGCCGGTCAGCGGGTCGATCTCGGTGATGCGATCCACCTCGTCCCCGAAGAACTCGATGCGGTAGGCGAGGTCGGCGTACGCCGGCATCACCTCCAGCGTGTCCCCGCGCAGCCTGAACCTGCCGCGGCGCAGCTCCAGGTCGTTGCGCTCGTAGAAGATCTCGACCAGCTCGCGCAGCGTCAGCTCGCGGCGCACGATCTCCCCGCGCTTGAGCTTGACGGTCACGCGGCCGTATTCCGCCGGGTCGCCCAGGCCGTAGATGCACGATACCGACGCCACGATCAGGACATCGCGGCGGCTCAGCAGCGCGGAGGTGGCGGCCAGCCGCAGCCGGTCGATCTCGTCGTTGATCTGCGCGTCCTTCTCGATATAGGTGTCGGTGCGCGGCAGGTACGCCTCCGGCTGGTAATAGTCGTAATAGCTGACGAAGTATTCGACCGCGTTGTGCGGGAAGAACTCCTTGAACTCGCTGTAAAGCTGGGCGGCCAGCGTCTTGTTGTGGGCCATCACCAGGGTGGGACGGTTGACCGCCTCGATGACCTTGCCCATCACATAGGTCTTGCCGGTGCCGGTCGCGCCGAGCAGGGTCTGGTGTTGATAGCGCTTCTGTAGCCCCGCGACCAGCTTTGCGATCGCGTCCGGCTGATCGCCGGTCGGTTGAAAATCAGAGACAAGCTTGAAGTCCGGCATCCATTTCCTCTCCGACGTGCATACGGGCTGATGCCCCTGCTACCGAGTATAGCGTAAAACGCGGCCCGTGGCAAGATTTCGGAGCGCCTTTTCGAACATGAGTTCGCAACGGCGGCCGTCTCTGAAGGCGGCCGCCCCTTCGACTCCGGGCAGGCGCCCGGAATTTCCGCCGTGAATTTGCGAATTTATACTACTTGACGCCTTTGTGCTCCTATGCTATACTCCGGGTTGAACATATTTGTGCATCACCGAGTCCTCTACTCTTCCTGCGTCGTGGTGCGCCGTTGGGCGCATGTCTCAGTGGGACATATGCAAAGATAGTGGATGTGAGCACATTGCGCGTTCGCCTCGTCGTCTTGCGCTCATCCCGCAACCTGACTATCTACGGCAAAGCCGACAGCATTTCGGCTCGCGCCGCATCTTTTTCCAGGAATCTGCGTTACAGCTTTCACGTTATCACAGACTGTTAAATTGCAGCCACAGGCTTCGTGGGACCCCTCCTGCGTATTCGTTTGGCTGCCACCAGACAACTATCCGACGCTGGTTCTTGCTGCGCGGCGCTCGCGCGCGGCCGGCTATGGCGGAAGGCCACGCCTGATCCCTGCTTTTTCGAATGGCCCATGGGAGTAGAGTATGAATATCGCTGAACTTGAGATGAAGACGTTGACCGATCTGCAGGAGATCGCCCGCGCGATGGGCGTGACCGGCTATACGCGGCTCAAAAAGAACGAGCTGGTCATGCGTCTGTTGCGCGCCGAGACCGAGGCCCAGGGCCTGATCTTCGGCGGCGGCACGCTGGAGATCATCCAGGACGGCATCGGTTTTCTGCGCGCCAACAAGCAGATGGTGCCGGGCTCCGAGGATGTCTATATCTCGCAGAGCCAGATCCGCCGGTTCGGGCTGCGCACGGGCGACTTCGTGGTGGGCCAGGTGCGCCCGCCCAAGGAGTCGGAGAAGTACTACGGGCTGCTCAAGGTCGAGGCAGTCAACGGCGTCGACCCGGAGGTCGCCAAGCGCAGGCCGAAGTTCGAGGATCTGACGCCGATCTTCCCCAACCAGCAGCTCAACCTGGAGACGCACCCGTCCATCCTGACGACGCGCCTGATCGACATGGTCGCGCCCATCGGCCGCGGCCAGCGCGGCCTCATCGTCTCGCCGCCCAAGGCCGGCAAGACCACCGTGCTCAAGCAGATCGCCAACGGCATCTCCGAGAACTTCCCTGATGTCGTCCTGATGGTGCTGCTCATCGGCGAGCGGCCGGAGGAAGTCACGGACATGGATCGCGCGGTGGAGGCCGAGGTGCTCAGCTCGACCTTCGATGAGCCGGTGCAGTCGCACGTCCGCGTCGCGGAGATGGGCCTGGAACGGGCCAAGCGCCTCGTGGAGGCGGGCCGCGATGTGGCGATCCTGCTCGACTCCATCACGCGGCTGACGCGCGCTTACAACCTGACCGTGCCCGCGTCGGGCCGCACGCTCTCCGGCGGCATCGATCCCGCGGCGCTCTACCCGCCCAAGCACTTCTTCGGCGCTGCCCGCAAGATCGAGGAGGGCGGCAGCCTGACCATCATCGCCACCTGTCTGGTGGACACCGGCAGCCGCATGGATGATGTCATCTACGAGGAGTTCAAGGGCACCGGCAACATGGAGCTCCACCTGGACCGCCGCCTCGCCGAGCGCCGCATCTTCCCCGCGTTCGACATCGTGCGCTCCGGCACGCGCCGCGAGGAGCTGTTGCTCGGCTCGGAGACGCTGGGCAAGGTCTGGACGCTGCGCCGCATGATCGACATGCTGCGGCAGACGGGCGAAGACCCGCTCGAGCCGGTGTTGGAGCGGCTGCGCCGGACGCGCAACAACAAGGTGTTCCTCGATACGCTCTCGCAGAGCATGTAGCCCGCGCGGCTACAGCCCGGACCTTCGAGGCGCGGCGCAAGTTTGCCCGAAACCTCGAAGGTCTGTTATACTCAGACCCTGAGTTATCCCAGATCGAGTGAGGTCGCGCCGCATGCGCGCTGACTTGGCAAGCGATAGCCGACCGACGGTCCCGCCCAACGAATGGGGCCCGGGGTATCAATTCTGGCAGTCTGTCCTCAACCTTCTTGCGCAACGCGGCCCCGAAGGCACGACTTCCCTGGTACGCGTCGGGTCGCATCTGATCATCCTCCTGGTTGCCGTGCTGGTGCTCGTCTTCAGCAAGGTGAATCTGCCCGCGTGGGACATCGCCGAGGAGCCCGTCGAGACGGCCGAGATCATCGACGGCGCGCTGATCCCCGAATACGCCGCGGATACGACGCTGGTCGAAGAAAATTCCGTGGAGAACGGCGCGCTGACGCGCGCGGCGGTGCCCATCACCCTCATCCCGGAGCGTTCCCGCCTGGACGTGGTGACGTACACCGTGACCGCGGGCGACACCCTGTACGGCATCGCGCAGCGGTATAAGCTGAACGCCGAGACGATCATGTTCTCCAACGGGCTGGAGAAGAACCCCGACCTCCTGCGCCTGGGCCAGCAGTTGGTGATCCTGCCGCTCAACGGCATCTATCATACCGTGAGCGCCAAGGACACCATCCAGAGCATCGCCAAGGCGTACAAGGTCACGCCGGAATCGATCATCCAGTATCCGCTGAACCACCTCGACGCGCAGAACCCGGTCATCCTGCCCGGCCAGAAGCTGATCGTGCCGGGCGGCGTCAAGGAGCTGCCCAAGCCCGATGTGACAGTCTATCAGGCGCCGGCGGGCACGTCGCGCCGCGGCACCGGCGTCCTGATCTGGCCGACCTCCGGCAGCATCACGCAGGGCTACAAGCCGCTGCATCGGGCGCTGGATATCGCCCGCGCCATGGGCACGCCGATCAAGGCGGCCGACGCCGGCGTCGTGGTCGTCGCCGGGTGGAGCAACAGCGGCTACGGCTATCATATCGTGATCGACCACGGCAACGGGCTACAGACGCTCTACGCCCACCTGAGCCGCATCCTCGTGAAGCGCGGCACTGTGGTCGCCAAAGGCGGCGTCATCGGCAACATGGGCAGCACGGGCCGCTCGACCGGCCCTCACCTGCACTTCGAGGTGCGCAAGGACGGCGTCCAGGTCAACCCGGTCGGGTATCTGCCTTAGAACCTATCCGAAAATTGCTCTGGCCGGTCTCCGACCGAGCCAGGGGCACGGTCGGAGACCGGCCCCAGCGGGTTTTCGGATAGACACTTAGAGCGACATAATCGTCGCCGGGCGTCCGAAGGACGCAGAAATATGATGAAAGCCCCCGTGGAAAGCGGGGGCTTTGTTATGCATGACTGTCCGGCGACCCTGCGGGGCCGCTCAGCCTCCCGCCATGTTCACCCGCACGTCGTCCGCCACGGAGCTGCCCGCGACATCGAACACCTGCACGCGCAGCGTGTAGACCCCCGGCGGCAGCCCCGTCGTATCCCAGGTCGCCAGCAGCCCCCCGGACACGGCTTGCGTCGACGGCTCCGCGACCGGCTGCCAGTCGCCCGCCGCGGGCGCAGCCCCCGGCGCAAACTCCACGAGATAGGTGATGAACCCCGGCCCATCGGCCACACCCAGGATCTCGACCGGCCCGTCGACCGTCGCGCCCTCCTCCGGCGTCAGGATGGCCGCGCGGATGGACGCCGCGGCCCCCGGCGTCGGGCTGGGCGATGGCTCGGCGGGCGGCGTCGGGCCGAGATCCGGCGTGGCCGACGGCGTCGGCTCGATCGTCGGCGTCGGCCACGGCGTGTCCGTGGGCATCGCGGTCTCGGTGGGCGTCGGCGTCGCGGTCGGGCTGGCGATCCGGATGTAGACGATGTTCGAGATGGCGATCGGATAATCCAGCGCGCCCGCGTCGTAGTAGGCGGCCAGCCGCAGCGAGAAGTCGGTCGTGTCGTGCTGCGCGACCGTCGCCTCCACATCCCAGTCGCCCAGGACGCCGTCCAGGTCGCGGCCCACGGGGTCTGCCGGGTCCGGTGGGTTCGGGCCGGAGAGCACGCCCCAGCCGATCGGGTCCGGCCCCACGCCGTACTCCAGCCGCCAGACCAGCGGCTCCGGCACGCGCACGTGGCCGATCACCGGCGTCAGGCCCATCACGGTCGCGCCGTCTTCCGGGCCGTAGAGCGCCAGCTCCGGCTCGAAGGCCAGCGGCGGGCGCTGCTGGCCGAGGACGGGATAGCCGTGCGCCTCGGCCCACGCGCGGTATCTCTGGGGGAACACCATCACATCGCGCGTCTCGACGCGCTCCTCGGGGGTGAATTCCGTCGCGAGCTGGCCGGTGATGCGATCCACGCGCACGCGCTGCCACAGGTCATAGCCCGCGGGGAGCGGGCCCTGGTTCGCCGCAAAGAGCTCGTCGCGGCGGCTGGGGCAGGCCTCGCTCGGCTGCGCGCCGCTCTCGGCGCACACCAGCGCGGCCAGCAT
>MWBF01000030.1 GCA_002068935.1 Chloroflexi bacterium ADurb.Bin325 | reverse complement strand
GAAAACCCGCTGGGGCCGGTCTCTGACCGTGCCCCTGGCTCGGTCGGAGACCGGCCAGAGCAATTTCCGGATAGATTCTATGCCGGGTAGCGAAAAGACACGGCATTCGGCCGGAATGCCGTGTCTTTTGTATTTTCTGTGGGTTCGTTTTGTGGCTCACACGTCCAGATTTCTTACCTTCTTGGCGTGGCTCTGGATGAACCGCTTGCGCGGGGCGACCTCGTTGCCCATCAGCATGTCGAACGTGCGGTCGGCCGCGGCCGCGTCCTCCACTGTCACCTGCAACAGCACCCGGTTCGTCGGGTTCATGGTCGTCTCCCAGAGCTGCTCCGGGTTCATCTCGCCCAGGCCCTTGTAGCGCTGGAGCGTGACGCCCTGCATCCCGCCGAAGTCCTTGATGATCTGGTCGCGCTCGGCGTCCGTGTACGCATACCGGGACTCCTTGCCCTTGCGGATGAGGTAGAGCGGCGGCTGCGCGATATAGAGATGCCCGCTCTCGATGAGCGCCGGCATGTAGCGGAAGAACATCGTCAGCAGCAGCGTACGGATATGGCTGCCGTCGACATCCGCGTCGGTCATGATCAGCACCCGGTGATAGCGCAGATTGTTGAGGTCGATGGCGTCCCCGATGCCGCTGCCGAGCGCCTGGACGAGCGCCTGGATCTCCCGGTTGGCCAGCGACTTGTCCAGCCGCGCCTTCTCGACATTGAGAATCTTGCCCCGCAACGGCAGGATGGCCTGGAAGCGGCGATCGCGGCCCTGTTTGGCGCTGTTATGGACGAAGACCCCCGCCGCAAGCGCGAAGTTGTGGTAACGATCCACGGTCAGATCGTACACATCCGCGGTTTTGTCGATCGCGCGCACGGAGGCGACGCGACAGTTGAGGTTCATCGCGGCTTCGAGCAGCTTTGCCTCGTCGCCCTCGTAGTAGCCGTTCAGCAGCCGCGCATACGAGGGGGAGGTGGGATCCGCCTGCAACCGCAACGCCTCATACGCCTCCGGCACATTTTCCTCGCAAAGGACCTGATTAAGGACGCGTAACGCCTTTATCTTCTTGCCCTCGCGGATCAACGCTCCTTTTTCTTCGCTGGTTGTGGCCGCACGCCATTCCGCCAGACCTGTCTCGATACGTTCCCGCACCTCGGCGTCAGCCCAGCCACGCCGCCGCGCGGCGACGATTTTCTCACGATGATCAGGATGCTCCGCCCACCAGTCTTTGACGGCGGCCGCATGCTGTCGCCGAAAAGCCTCATCGCGCCATTGTTCCTTCGTCTTTTCCGAACGCCAGCGCCTAAGCTCAGCATCCTCCCACTGCGCAACTGCCTCTTCCCGACGGGCCGCCCTGGCTTCGGGGTGCTCGGCATAGAATTTCTGCGTGCGCTCCGACTGCTCCAGTCGATGCTGAGGGTCGGCCCAGTATGCCGCCATCAATTGTCTCGTACGCTCGCAGTAGGCATCATATTCTTCGGCGGATAGCTCGCTGAACCAATCCTGAAACGCCTGCAAGAGCCTCGCGTTAAGCGCTTCATCCTGCCGCTGCAATCGTACGCGCTCGCTCATGTACTCGCGATACATCGGATTCTGCCATTGCAGAACTGCTTGCTCGCTGAGCTGTCGCAGCTTGCGCTCCCGATAGGCCGGGTCTTGCCACAGGCGGCGCGCCATATCGCCGGCCAACTCCGCGTGGAGCGCAGCGTGCGCCCGCCAGGGCATGCGCCTGATGTTGCGCGGATCGTTGTTGCGCTTGTTGAAATCCTCATGGTGCCGGGCGTTGCCGGCCTTTTTGGTGTAAACGCCGGTCACCAGGTTGTAGAGGTCGGCAAGATGATGGGTATGCCACCATTCTTCACGCCCGTTCATCCACACCATCTCATACCCCGGCGCGGGCCGTTCCTCGCCCTCGGTGAGCCGGGTCTTGAGCGGCATCAGGCTGTCGCCCGCCTGCAACTCGCAGGCCGGCTTGTATGAGCCATCTCGCAGGCGAAACGGGTGATCCGGGGTGCATTGCAGCGTTTGGCCGTTATCCAGGGTCACCTCGACGAGCGGCGCATCCTGCTTGGTCAGGCGCGGCTCCACCAACGGGACGATGCGGATATCACCCTCATCATTGGTCGCATAGCCGAAGTGCTGAATGCCCAACGCCCAGTCTGCGGCCAGTTCGCGCATAGTCCTAGTAATGCCGGACGCCAGCGCCACACGCGTCTCGCCAACCAGACAGCCCCCCGCGGAGTCGCCCTCCACGATATACAGCTCGCACTTTGCGGGGTCCCGCTCCGAGCAGTCGGCCAGCTTGCCGGGCAGCGTCAGGCTCTCCAGCGCGCTCTTGCGGATGACCAGGTCGCGCGCCTTGCGCGCCGCGTCGCGCGCCCGGCTCGATGTGACGCACTTCTCGACGATCTTGCGGCCGTCCCTGGGGTTCTGCTCCAGCCAGGCCATCAGCGCCTCGTTGATCGCGGACTCGACCTGGGTGCGGATCTCGTTGTTGAGCAGCTTGACCTTGGTCTGCGACTCGAACTGCGGGTCGGGCAGCTTGACGCTCACGATGGCGGTCAGCCCCTCGCGCGTATCGTCGCCCGTGAAGCTGGGATCCGATTCCTTGAGCAGGTTCTGGCGCTTGGCCCACTCGTTGATGGTGCGGGTCAGCGCGGCGCGCAGCCCGGTCAGGTGCGTGCCGCCGTCCGGCGTGTTGATCGTGTTGGCGAAGGCAAAGACCGATTCGTTGTAGCCATCGTTATACTGGATGGCCGCCTCGATCATGTTGCCGTCGATCTCCTTTTCGATGTAGACCGGGTCGTGGAGCGCGGCGCGGTTCTTGTTCAGATAGCGCACGAAGCTGCGCACGCCGCCCTCGAAGTAGAAGTTCATGTAGCGCGCGCCGTTGTCGGTGCGCTCGTCCGAGAACTCGATGGTCAGGCCGCGGTTCAGGAAGGCCATCTCGCGGAACCGCTGCTCCAGCGTCTCGAAGCGGAAGTCGGTCTCCTCGAAGATCGTGTGATCCGGCAGGAAGGTCGTGCGCGTGCCGCTCTCGTGCGCGGCGGCCGGCCCGATGACGGCCAGATCCGCCTGGGGGATGCCGCGCTGATAGCGCTGGAAGTGCAGCTTGCCGTCCTGGCGCACCTCCACCTCCATCCAGTCGGACAGCGCGTTGACCGCGGACACGCCGACGCCGTGCAGGCCGCCGGAGACCTTGTACGCGCCGCTGCCGAACTTGCCGCCCGCGTGCAGCTTGGTCATCACCGTCTCGAGCGCGGATTTGCCGGTCTGCTTGTGGATGCCGACCGGGATGCCGCGGCCCCAGTCCTGCACGGTCACGCTGCCATCCTTGTGGATCGTGACCGCAATCCGGTCGCAGTATCCGGCCATCGCCTCGTCGATCGAGTTGTCCACCACCTCGTAGATCATATGATGGAGGGCCTTGATGTCCGTCCCGCCGATGTACATGCCGGGACGGCGGCGCACAGCCTCCAGCCCTTCGAGCACCTGGATATCGTCAGCCGTATAATGATTTGGCTGGTTATTTCCCTGTCCGGCCACGTTCTAACTCCTGCCCTGATTGCCGCAGAGACGCCCCTCGGGAGCGCCCCCTACTTGATGACCTTGCGGGTTGCCCGCAGCGCCTGCAGCTCGCGGCGCAGGCCGTTGTAATAGATAAAGATCGCCAGCAACAGCCCCGTCGCCAGATAGGCGTTGCCCAGGATGCTGACGAGCGCGCCCAGCGGGGTCTGACCCATCAGGCCCCAGACGGCCCGGAAGCCCAACGCGATCAGGTTGATCAAGATGATGAAGCCAAAGGTGCGCCAGCCGCTGGCGCGGGCGAGCACGAGCGCCTGCCAGAGCGCCAGCCCCATCGGCTGGCCGTCGAACAACATCGCCTCGCTGGCGAAGAAGACCGCCGACAGGAACCACAGCATGAACCAGAGGGTCAGCCCTCCGCTGAACACGAAGACGCCCGCGGCCAGGGTGCTGCCGGAGACCGCGGCCAGGGTCAGCGCCAGGCTCAACGGCAGGCGGATCAGGAAGACGATGATCCCCAGCAGCAGGCTCAATATCACGAACCGCAGCAGCAGCGCGCCGAAGCTGAACGGGATGCGCTGGATCGGCGGCTGCGCCTGAGGCGCGGCGCCGTTTGCCGGCTGCGCGGGGCCCCTCAGCGCGGACACGGTGTTCTCCGCGATCAGCGCCTCGGCCGCCGAGCGCAGATAAAGGGTGGTCAACGCCTGTCCCAGCAGCCACAGCGCGACGACGATCAGCCCGGCCAGCCAGATGTTCGTGATGTCCCAGCCCGACGTCTGCCAGGGCGGCGCGGCCACCGCTGGCAGGCTCAACCCCAACCCCACCGGCGCCAGCACCGCATCGCTGATGAGCTTGAAGCGGGTCGCCTGGACATCCACCAGCGCGCTCGGCGGGGCCAGCCAGCCCGTCGTCAGCGCGGTCGTCAGGTTGAGCTGTTGTCCCAGGCTCGCAAAGGCCTCGCGCACCAGCCTCATGGTGTCGGCCAGGGCCGCGCGCTGGGCCTCGCTGTAGAACGCCAGCGCGAGCGCTTCCCAGACCGCCTGGGCCTGGCGGAGCAGCATCTGCACCGACAGCTTCGGCGTCAGCCAGAGCCCCAGGTCGATCACGACCGGGATGGCCAGCAGCCAAGGACGGCGCGCCGCCAGGTTAAGCCCGGCCGCCAGGGCATCGATAGCGCCCAAGCGCGGTACAGTTTCGGTCTTCATCCTATCCATTTTACCACAAAAAGGGCCTATTTCATAAACCACGATGGGGCATCCGAGCGCCATGATAGCACAAATGTATCATTCCGACAAACCTTCCGCCCAGGCTGTTCCCGGTATTTTTGCCCTCTGGCTCGATAGGCTCAACTGCGTTGAGCCTGACCGGCCAGAGCGGGCGAAAAATGCTTGGGCCGGTCCGACCGGGCCCCCATCAGGGCGGCCTCCGCTCCGAAAATGGCGGCCCCTTCGACTACGTGCGTCGCTGCGCGACGCCCTCCGCTCAGGGCGCTCCGATCCGTTTGGGAATTGCCGCGCATAATGGCGTTCGTCCACCCAGCCCATCCTGTAAATCCTGTGAATCCTGTCTAAAAAGCGATCTGCTCCGAAAATGGCGGCCCCTTCGACTACGTGCGTCGCTGCGCGCCGCCCTCCGCTCAGGGCGCTCCCAGAAGCTTCCCATAAACGAGACGGAGCATCCTGAGCGGGTGTACGGCTCGACGTGGCTGACGACGAAAGGCCAGTCGAAGGATGGGAAATGCTGGCGATGCTTGTGGCCGCGCGAAAATGTAACAGGCACAACCAGTTGACGGAGCATCCGCTCTGAGGTAGAATCCATATCAACCATCTCGTTTGTGCGGCGCCGTTCACCCAAAGCATGATTGTCACCCTGACGACCGATTTCGGCCTGGCCGATGGCTATGTGGGCATCCTGAAGGGCGTCATCCTGAGCATTGCCCCCGATGCGCACCTGGTTGACGTGAGCCACGACATCGCCCCCCAGGATGTGCGACAGGCCGCCTATGTCCTGGGCCGCGCGGCCCCCTACTTCCCGCGCGGCACGGTGCATCTGGCCGTGGTCGACCCCGGGGTCGGCAGCGCGCGGCGGCCCCTGCTGGTGCAGACGCCCGACGCCTGCTTCGTGGGGCCCGACAACGGGCTGTTTACCTTTGCGCTGGAGCAGCCCGGCGCGGCGGCCTACGAGCTGAACCGCCGCGAGTTCTGGCGGCCCGCGGTCAGCGCGACCTTCCACGGCCGCGACATCTTTGCGCCGGTCGCCGCCCACCTGGCGAACGGCCGGCTGCCTGCCGACCTGGGCGCAGCCGTGGCCGACCCGGTGCGCCTGCCGGAGCTGGCCGCGACGCGCAGCGGGCCGGGGCGTCTGCACGGCCACGTCAGCCACATCGACCGCTTCGGCAACCTGATCACCTCGATCCCGGGCGCATGGGTGAGGCACGGCGCGTGGGCCTGCCACATCGGCGGCCGGCGCATCGCGGGGATCCAGCAGACCTACGCGGCCGCGCCGCCGGGGACGCTGCTGGCCCTCGTCAGCAGCGGCGACACGGTCGAGATCGCGGTGCGCGACGGCAGCGCCGCGGCCCTGCTCGGCGTCTCGGTCGGCGAACCGGTGGATTTACAACAGATCACAGGATAAAGGAGCATTTCATGGACAAGTTCGTCATCGAAGGCGGCTATCCACTGAACGGAGACGTCACTCCGGCCGGCAACAAGAATGCAGCGTTGCCCCTGTTAGCGGCCGTGCTCCTCACCGAGGGAGAGGTCGTCCTGCACAACATCCCGTACATCGGCGATGTCGGCACCATGTGTCAGTTGTTGGGCGAGCTGGGGGTCTCGGTGCAGAAGGAGGACGGCGCGCTGCGGCTGTGCGCGCGCAAGGCCGATTTCGCCCGCTTCCGCGCCGAACTGTTCCAGCAGATTCGCGGCTCGATGCTGCTCGCCGGCCCGATGCTGGGCCGGTTCGGCCAGGCGGTGTTGCCGCTGCCCGGCGGCGACCGCATCGGCCGGCGCCGCGTGGACACGCACCTGCTGGCGCTGGAAAGCCTCGGCACGCGCGTCGAATTCAACACGCGCGACTTCACCATGAAGGCCGATGCGCTGCGCGGCGCAGACATCCTGCTCGACGAGATGAGCGTCACGGGCACGGAGAACGCGGTCATGGCCGCGACGCTGGCGAAGGGGACGACGATCATCCGTAACGCCGCATCCGAGCCGCACGTGCAGGATCTGTGCAACTTCCTGAATCGCCTGGGCGCGCAGATCGAGGGCATCGGCAGCAACACGATCACCATCCACGGCGTGGACCGTCTGGGCGACGGCGAGTTCACCATCTCGCCCGATTATCTGGAGGTCGGCAGCTTCCTCGGCCTCGGCGCGGTGACGCGCGGGGAGATTCGCATCCACGGGATCGTGCGCGAGCACATGCGCATGATCAACTGGGTGTTTGCGGAGCGGCTCAACGTCGATCTGCGGATGGAGGGCGACACGCTCATCGTGGCCGACGAGCAGGATCTGTGCATCCAGGAGGACATCGGCGGCGCGGTGCCGAAGATCGACGATGCGCCCTGGCCCCAGTTCCCCGCAGACCTGATGAGCATCGCGCTGGTCGTGGCGACGCAGGCGCGCGGCACCGTGCTGATGCACGAGAAGATGTTCGAGAGCCGCCTCTACTTCGTGGACAAGCTGATCGGGATGGGCGCAAAGATCATCCTGTGCGACCCGCACCGGGCCGTCATCGTCGGCCCCTCCCCGCTGTACGGCCAGGAGCTCAGCAGCCCGGACATCCGCGCCGGCATGGCCCTGCTGATCGCCGCGCTGGCCGCCAAAGGCTCCAGCGTCATCGGCAACGTCGGCCAGATCGACCGGGGGTATCAGAACATCGACCGCAAGCTGCAAGCGCTCGGCGCGCGGCTGGAACGCGTCACGCTGGCCTGATGCGGTGAACGGTTATGCGAGCGGTCGGCGCGGCGGCTGGCCCGCCTGCACGACATAAGAGTCTATCCCAAAAGTGCTCTGGCCGGTCTCCGACCGAGCCAGGGGCACGGTCAGAGACCGGCCCCAGCAGGGCCCCTGGCGACTGAAGTCACGGCCACCATTGCCAAGTCTGCCTGCACAGACTGAGACACGAAAGTCCGCAGGGACTTGGTAAATGTGGCAGCGGTTTAAACCGCCCGTCCCGGGCTTTTCGGACAGTCAAAAAGGCGAGGCTTCAGCCGGTTGTGCTGAAGCCTCGCTTTCGCGTCGCCCGGTCCCCTTATCCCCGGTTCACGCCGTCGCCCGAATCACGCCTCTCCAGGGGGCTGAAAAGGGCGATCAGGCGGTCGAACTGCTCATAGATGAAGTTCTGGCGGAAGCCGGCCAGGACCGCGGCCAGATAGGGCAGGAGCCGCGCGCCGGTGCTGGCGCCCGCCATGATCAGGAAGACGATCCCGCCCAGCACGAGGCCCATCAACGGCTGGACCATGTACCACATCAGATAGTTGCGGTCGAAGTCCTGCTCGCGCGAGATGTGCCACCAGAGCGTGTAGAGCGCGCCCACGATCCCGCCGATGCCGCCCCAGATCATCGTGTTGATGATCGGATAGACGTTCAGCAGGGCCGGGCCGGTCACGCGGCCGGGCCCGATGATCAGGGTAGTCAGCGGCCCCGCAAAGATCAACCCCAGCAGGAGCAGCAGCAGCCAGCCGGCCTGATAGCCCAGGATGCGCGGGCCGTAGTAGGTGGACTGCTTCCGGCTCTCGCGCATCCGATCCAGCATCACGCGCACCTGGGCCGTGCGGAACTCCGCGGTCACGTATTCCTCGGGCGATTCGATCAGCAGTTGGCGGCTCTCGCGCAGCATGGTGAGCGCGCGTTCAGCCTTGTCCGGCGGGCTGTTGAACTCCGTCGCCACCTGGCGATACAGCTCGTCGATCTGTTGGTGCAGCGCCTTCTGCCAGCCCTGGTCGAGCACCTGATCCAGCCGCTCGATGATGATGGCCCGCTGGTCGGGCGTCCGGTCGATCACCACGGGCAGCGGGGCCGGCTCGACCTCGGCGCCGGGGCCGGGCGGCGCCGCCTCCTCCACGGCCGCGCGCGCGGATCGCAGGCCGCCGTCCGCCGCCTCGACATAGGCCGCCCCGGCCGTGGCTGACTCCGTCTCGAGGATGATCGCGCCGAACCGCCGGGTCGTCGGCAGCGAGCGCTCGGCCTCCGGCGGGACGGTCAGGCCGGCCGGCTCCGCCGCGGGGGCCGCGGCGGCCGCGGGCGGGGGCGGCGGAAAGGTCGTTTCCGGCTCCGGCGCGGCCGCGCCGGTCACGGTCGCCACGGGGATGGCTGCCTCAGCCGATGGCGGGACATCGATCGCCTCTTCGGGCGCATGCGCCTGCCCGGCCGCCGAACGCGCGCCGGGCGGCGGATGGCCCAGGGCCTGGCCCGTCTCAGCGACCTCGACCTCCGCATCGAGGAGCTCGGCCAGATCCGCAGAGATGTTTGCCGTGCTGCCCGCCGCGGCCGCGGGGTCGCTGGCGCTAGAACTGTTGGCCGTCGTCATAATCTTCCTCCACAAAAATCCTGCTCCTGGATTATAACACAACTGACCAGAAATGAACGATACAAATCCGCTATTTCGTGCCCCAATGGATGGCCACCGTGCCCAGCATCGCCAGCCGATAGTGCACATCGTGCAGCCCGGCCGCGGCCATGATCTCGGCCAGCGCCGCGGGCCGCGGGAAGGCCAGCGCGGAGTGGGGCAGGTAGGTGTAGGCCTCGCGGCGGCCACTGATGACGCCGCCCAGGAGGGGCACGAGCTTGAAGAAGTAGAGCCGGAACAGCGCGGCGAACACCGGCGTGCGCGGCAGCGTTATCTCCAGGCACACCACGCGGCCGCCCGGCCTGACGACCCGCGCCTGCTCCGCAAACGCGAGGCGGATGTCGGTGACGTTGCGCATCATGAAGCCGGAGCAGGCCGCATCGAACGTCGCATCCGCAAACGGCAGCGCCAGCGCGTCCCCTTCGGTGAAGGGGAACGTCAGCCCCGGCCGCTTCCCCCGGCCGTAGAGCATCATCTCGCGCGTGAGATCCAGCCCGATGACGCGTAGCGTGGGGTCGAGCCGCAGCGCCTCGTAGGCGATATCGCCCGTGCCCGTCGCGACATCGAGCAGCCGGCCCCCGCGCGGCAGCGCGCACAGCTTCACGACCGTGCGCCGCCAGGCGCCGTCGCGGCCCAGCGTCATGAGCCGGTTCATCAGGTCATAGCGCGGCGCGATCGCGGCGAACATATCGCGCACATAGCCGCGCTTCTCGTCGGGCGGCGGCAGGACGGGTGATGGATGCCCGGACAAGGACGACTCCTTACGGTGCTTGGAAGGCCCCCTCACACTCTCGGCTGCCCCCTCTCCTGACGTGCGAGCCGAAGGCTTGCACGTCAGGAGAGGGGGATGGGGGGTGAGGCAAGCGCTCAACGCTCCTCGGATGGGCTTTTATTCGCGCACGAACATCCACGGCGCGAGGCGGCGCTCCAGCCGATCGACGACGAAGTAGAGCAGCAGCCCCAACAGGCTCATCGCCACGACCCCGGCGTACATGTCGGCGTAGGCCAGCCGGCCCCAACTGTCCACGATAATATAATAGCCCAGGCCGGAGGTGGTGGCAAACGTCTCGGTGAAAAAGAGCACCGCGATGGCCGTCCCGATGCTGACGCGCAGCGCGGTCAGCGCGGCGGGCACGGTGGCGGGCAGATACACGAAGCGAAAGAGGCCGCGGCGTCCCGCGCCCAGCGAACGCACCGAATAGAGCAGCTCCGGGCGCAGCGCGCTGGCCTGGTCGCGCACGACCACAAGGATCTGGAAGAAAAGGATCAGGAAGATGATGAAGATCTTGCTTGTGTCGCCGATGCCCAGCAGCAGCAGGATGACCGGCAGGAAGACGATCTTGGGGATCGGGTAGACGATGTAGACCATCGGCGCAAAGATACGATCGAGGGCCCGGCTCTGGCCGAGCACCAGCCCGGCGGGGGTCGCCAGCAGCATGGAGATGAGGATGCCCGCGACCACGCGCCACAGGCTGACGACGAAGTGGCGCGCCAGCCCGCGCGGCAGCGCCGCGACGAGCGCCTGCCCGACGGCCCACGGCCCCGGCAGCACCTCGGAGCGCACCAACCAGCTCGCCAGCTGCCAGAGCAGGATCAGGACGAGGGTGGCGGCGGCCAGGTCGCGACGGCGCATCGCAGCCTACAGGCCCGCCAGCAGCTCGCGCAGCTCGGCGCACTTCTGCCAGAACGCCGGCTGGCCGCGGTATGCGACATCGCCCGCGCCGGGGTTCTCCACGATGCGGGCGTGCGTGTTGGGCGGCCGGCCCAGCACCAGGATGCGCTGGCCCAGGTATGCGGCCTCCTCGATGATGTGCGTCACCACGATGGTCGTCACGCCGGTCTCCTGGCGCAGCTCCACGGTCAGCCGTTGCAGATCCTCGCGCGTGAGCGCGTCGAGCGAGGAGAATGGCTCGTCCATCAGCAGCAGGTCGGGCTGTTGGAGCAGGCTGCGCGCGATGGCCGTGCGCTGGCGCTGGCCGCCGCTGATCTGGGCGGGATACTTGTCCCGCACCTCCGCGATGCCGAGCCGGGCGAGCCAGCGATCCACCTGCTCGGCCGCGATGTCGGGCCGCGGATAGGGCCGGGGGCCGGCCCCGCGCTCGCGCTTGTTGCGGTAGAAGCGGCCCATGCGCATGACCAGCGCGACGTTCTCCCAGACCGTCGACCAGGGGAGCAGGCCGTAATCCTGGAGGACGAGGCCGGTGGTCGCGCGCGGCCGGGGCACGGGCTGCCCGTCGACCAGGATCGCGCCGGCGCGCGGCTGGCGCAGCCCCGCGACCAGATAGAGCAGCGTGCTCTTGCCGCAGCCCGACGGCCCGATGACGCACCACGACTCCCCCGCATGCACGGCCCACGAGAAGCCGTCGAAGACCGGCGGCTGCTCGCCGTAGGCAAACGTCAGCGCGCGCGCCTCCACGACCGGTCCGCCCGGCTGCGGCCGAGCCGCCGTCCCCCATGCCGCGCTGCTCACCGCCGCGCCTACTCCGTCCAGGTCTGGCGGCGGCCCATGCGGTCGATGGCCGGGTAGGCCTTGCGGACCGCCAGGTACAGGGGGATGCCGACGACCCCGCCGACGATGGCCTGCAGGGCGTTGAAGGGCGCCTCGGCCAGCGCGGCCTCCAGCCCCTTGATGATCGTCCCGCCCAGCAGATAGCCGACCACCATGACCAGCGCGCCCACCGCGTAGGCGAAGATGAGCTGCGGGATGGCCCGCGTGCGCCGCGCCAGCAGGCCGATGGCCGCGCCCTGCAGCCCGTGGGCGAGCAGGCTGATCGGCGCCCAGATGGCATACGGCCCGCTCAACAGATCCGCGATGGCCGTGCCGACGCCGCCGGCCACGAAGCCCACCAGCGGGCCGAAGGCAAACGCGGCAAACGAGGTCGCGGCGTCGGACAGGTTCCAGTAGCCCTGGGACGCGGGGATCGGGATCTGCACGACCTTGGTCAGCACGACCGTCAGCGCGATGAGCACGGCGACGAGCGCGATCAGGCCGGGCGAAGTGGACTTGTTCACGTGATAACTCCTGCAAGATGAACTGGCAGCAACCTGTCTATCATAACGCGCATTACCGCAGGCTGCAACGTGGCCGACAGCCGCCGCGGACGCGGCGCGCGGGTCAGCCTTGCGGCCGCAGCGCGGCCTCGTAGCGGGCGTACTGTTCGGGGTTGGCCTGCTGCACCGCGGCCAGCAGCGCATCCACCGCGCGGTGGCGCACGGCGTATTCGAGCAGCAACTGGATCTTCTGCCCCAGGCTCATGCCCAGGGTGAAGTCGGCGTGCACCGACGGGAAGTTGTCGAAACAGAAGGTGGTCAGCTCCTCATCGCCGAACGCATCGTGCAGAAGCTGGCGGATCGCGCTGCGCGTCCACGGCTGCGCATCGGGGGCCATGCCGGTCAGCGCATCGGGCGGGGGCACGGCGGCATCCTCGGTGCGGCCCTCGATGATATCGACGCCCGCCGCGCTGAGGTGCATGCGCGTGTAGATGAGGCTGCCGCGCTGCGGGTTCGCCAGCGTGAGAAAGCCGCGCTGCGCCAGATAATCGACCTCCTCGCGCAGCCGGCTCCACGAGGTGTTCAGCTGCGCGGCCAGCTCGTCGTCGTAGAGGGTCTGCGGCGCGACGCCCTTCGTCCGATACAGGGCCTCCAGGATGGCCCAGCGCTGTTCGATCGCCATAGCTGCTTCTTCATCCTTTCGACGCGCCGTCCGGCGCGAGCAGTTGGCCGGACAGCGCAAGCATCGTGCGCGCAAAGGCGCGGTCGACGCCGGGCGACAGGTGGTCGCCGGGGAGCACGCGCACGGTCAGGCTGCTCACGTGCGGAAAGTTTGTGCGCCGGTAGGCCGCCAGCGCGGCCGGTATCTCAGCGGCCGCGGCGCAGTCCGGGAAGACCATCCGCCAGCGGATCACGGTGTCGTCCGCGCCAAAGACCAGCGCCACGTCGCCCGGATAGGGGTAGGCCGGGCCGGGGACCCTGGCCGTGGCCCAGAGCACATCGGCCACGACGCGCCGGACCGAGCGGGTGTGGACGAGGTCGCTGCCGATGCCGACGACGATGTCCGCGCCGACGTAGAGCGCCTGCCAGACCGCGCGCGGCCCGCGCCTCAGCGATCGGCCCCCGCCGTGCGACCAGCCGGCCAGGACGACCCCTCCCGGCGGGGGCGCATCGCCCGCGGCCAGCCCGGCCCAGTGGCGGCCGATGACCACGGGCAGCGCCTGCGCCCGGATCGGGTCGCCGCCGGCGGGCGGGTCGAGATCGATCAGCCAGGCGACGCCCGCGCGGCCGCGCAGCGCGGCCTCGGCCAGCAGGAGGGTCGATGACGAAGCTGTCTGGCCGTGGCCGGGCAGCACGACGATGAGCGCGCCGGACAGCGCGCGGCGGGCCCGGTCCGCGGCGCGTTCGGCCTCGCTGCGGGCGTCGCAACTGCGGAGCGTATACCCGATGCGCTCCCCGGCGGCGACGACGCTGCCGCGATGGCGCACGATGCGGGCCTTCTCGATGATCCGTCTGTCTGTCATGCCTCTCCTACCGGTCAGAACCATCCAGGCGGAGCGCCTGCGAGGGGGCGTCCTGGGGCAGCGGATAGACGACCTCGCCCGCGATCAGGTTCAACAGATCCTTGACGATGAGCCGCAGCCAGGTTCGGATGTCCGGCAGCTCCAGCGCGGTGTGGATGTGGTATTGCAGCACCTGGCGCAGCGCGGGCGCGCCCCAGAGAAACCACTCGAAGAAGATCCACAGGAGCTGATAGGTCATCAGATCGCGGGTCTGCTCGGTGGCCGGGTAGGCCAGCACCCGCTGCACGACCTCCGGCGGGGCCTCGCGCTGGGCCAGCCACTCCTCCACCTGCTCCGGCTGATGCCGGTAGATGCGCACGAGCGCCTGCACGACCGCCTCACGCACCTGCGGCTCGTCATAATCGAGGAGCGGGTCCAGCGCCATCAGCGCGGCCGGATACCAGCCGAAGTCGAGCATCACGGGCAGCTCGATGGTCGCAAACTGCCACAGATACTCGGTGTCGCGTCGCGCTTTTGCCGCGTCGAGATACGCGGACAGCGCCGGGGCCTCCGTCCGGCCGCCCAGGAGATAGCGCGCCCAGGCCAACTGGCCGAGCGGCGTCGCGCGGCAATCGGTCTGGATCGGCACGGGGCGCGCCCGGCGGGCCTGCTCCAGCCAGCGCGCCGGGTCCGCCTGGATGGCCGAGACGACCTCCTGCGTCAGCTCCTCGATGGTCGGATCGGGCTCCGCCTGCCGCGCGGCGGCCCACAGCATCACCATCGTCGGGCCATACGCCCAGAACTGCGGCGGCTGCGTCGCAAGCCCCGCGGCGATCAGCTGGCGGATGACGGGGAGCGTGCCCGCAAAATCCTCCTTGCCGTGGCCGAGCAGCGAAAACTCCACGATGCACTGGCAGATGGCGTCGCCCCACGACTCCACCTCCAGCATCTCCGGCACATGGTCGGCCAGGCCGGGCGTCGCGGGGTCCAGCAGCGGCGCAAGGCGTTTCGCCAGGGCCTTCTGCTCCGGCGTGAGCGCAAAGATGTGCGTCATGTTGTCGAAGCTGGCCCAGGCGCGCGTGCCCCAGCCGGAGAGGGTCTTGCTGACATAGCGCACGACCACATCGACCACGCCCTCGCGCACGAGGCGGACGATGAACGCGGGCAGCCGCGGGACAGCGCCATCGGCGCGCGGCAGGAGCAGGACATCGCGCGTGACCTGGCGGCCCCACGCCAGGAAGCGCTGGGCCGTGGCCGCATCGTGCGCCTGGCCGAAGATGGCCGCGGACAGGCCGAGGACCGACTCCGTCGCATAGAGATCGGGCAGTTGCAGCGAGCCGGTCGCGCGCCGGCCCAGCCCCTCGACCACCCGGAAGCCGAGATCGGGGTCGCGCCGCCAGAGATAGAAGCTGTAGAGCACGCCCGCCGCGCGCAGGGCCGCGGAGCGGTCGGCGGCCGCGGCCTCGAGGAACTCGGTCATGCCGAGCTGCGCGGCCACGTCCAGCGCCATGACCTGCTGCATGGTGACCTGCCGCCGGTTCCTTTGCGGCCGCAGCATCTGCCAGATGCGGGCAAGATTGGACGCCGGCCCCGCCGTCAGCGGCCCCAGCAGGGCCTGGACGCTCGCGCGCACGTCGGCCTGATGATCCTCGCCGAAGCGCACGAGCGCGGTCACCAGCGCATTGCGCAGGAGCGGGTTGTTCTCGGCGCGCGGGGCCAGGGCCGCCACGACGGGCAGGTTGCCGTCCGCCAGCTCGCGGACGAGCGCCTGCACCAGCGCGCCCCACAGATAGACGTGGTCGGGCAGGGCCGCGATGGCCGCCTCGTAGTGGCGCGCCCGCGCCTCCGCGCCGGCGGAGGCCGGCGTCGCGTTCTGCTCGTAGAGATAGTTGCCGACGAAGTATTCGTAGAAGCGGTCGTAGGTGAAGCCGATGCGCTCGCGCTCGCCCTGGCCCTGCCGCGTCAGGATGCCGGCGTCCATCAGGTTCTCGAACGCCTGGTTGCGCCGCACGCCGCTGCTGAGCACCTGCTCATCGAAGATCGCGTTGTAGAGGCTGGTCCCGCCCAGCCGTTCGATCTCGGCCAGCGGCAGCTCGTTGCGGAACTCGGCCTGCGCAAACAGCGGCACGATCTGGCCCTGCAGGAGCCGCCGATCCTCGCGCGCGAGGATGTCCGGCGCATCGAGATAGCCTTGCAGCAGCGCGCCCGCGCGCACGTTGGCGGGGATGGCCCCGCTGCCCTGGCCCTTGCGGCCATACGTCCGCGCGGCCAGCCAGAGGTTGAACGGGTCGCGCAGCAGCGAGCGCACCTCGTAGCTCAGGCTGGCGAAGGGGGTCTCTACCTCGAAAGCGGCCTGGTAGAGCGCATAGGCCTGCGGCAGCTCCTCGGCCGAGAAGGGCGCCAGTTGCAGCGAGATCGAAAACGGCTCGTGGGCCGCACGCTCCCCGGCCGCGGCCCCGGCGCGGAAATAAAGCCCCTCGGTGAGCCGCGCCTTCTGCTTGATGGCGCGCCAGCTTTCGGGCCGCGAGCTGACGATGACCTTCAGCCAGGGCCACGGCCCGGCCACCAGCTCGTCCAACTGGCGCATCAACTGTTCGGCCTGCGGGCAGTCGTTCAGGGCGTCGACGATGAGGATCACCTGGCGGCCCGCGATGCCGTCGATGCCCGCAATCTCGCGCCAGATGTTCTCGATGCGATGGTCGGTCAGCGTCACCCGGTCGCTGAAGTCCTGGCTGATGAACCCGGTGAGCGACGGCTCGACCCTGGCCCGGCCCGCGTCGTACATCAGCACGGTCACGTCCCCGCGCGCGGCCAGCTCGTCCACGAAGGCCAGCAGCACGTTGGTCTTGCCCACCGCGGATTTGCCCGTCAGCACGAAGCCGCGCGCGTCGGAGCGGAGAAACTGCGCCAGCGCCGCGTGCGCCTCCTGCCGCGGCAGATAGTGCTCCGGGTGGTATTTGCGCTGCCGCGCCGTGTCGGTTTGCACGCGCGTGATGTCGCTGCACAGGTCTTGCAGCCGGGGCCAGGTCAGCCGGGCCTCCTGCTGGCGCTGGCGCTTGAACTCCTCGATGGTGTCCATGATCACGGCCATGTAGGCGTGCACGTTGGCCTCGTCGAGGACGGTCCGGCCCAGCGTCGCCAGCAGATACTGGAGCTGCCTGTAGATGAACTTGTCGTACACCCCGATGTCGCGCACGGCCATGCCGGCGGCCGGGCCGCCAGCCTCGTCCTGCCACGAGATCAGAAACGGGTGCAATTGCAGCAACTGGCCCGTGCTGCGGCGCAGATAGAACCAGCCCTCGCCCGCTGCCGTCTCGTCGTCGGGCACGGGCCGCTGTCCGGTCTCGATGGTCAGGCCCTGGTGCAGCTCGTACTCGTATGTGCCTCCCGAGGAGCGCAACACGCGCACCATGTCGTACTGGGCCAGGAAGCTCAACGAGCGGAGGATCTGGCGCAGCAGGCCGACCGCCTCGTCCGCCAGCTGCTGCCAGCCCGCCGGGTCGCGCGGCTGGGACGCCTCCTGATCCAGGTCGCTCGCGATCTGCGTGAGCCGTTCGAAGGGCGCGCGCGCCTCGGTGCGGCGGCGGTGCGGGACGGTGGAAGTGTCCCAGTAGAAGTCGTACAGCTCCGGCATGAAGAAGAGCTCGCGCTGGCCCTCGTAGGCGCTCAGCGCGGCAAACAGGAGCTCCTGCCAGGTCTTGAGGGTGAGATACTGGAACTTGTCGAGCAACAGGTCGTTGACGTAGGGGTCGCTGACGCGCGTCTGGTCGCGGATCAGATACTGGCTGACCAGGCCGATGGTCAGCGCGCGCAGGCCCAGGTCATAGGTGCGCAGCGCCCGTTGCAGGCGCTCGCGCGGGTCGGCGGCCTGCAACATCTGCTGATAGTTGACCGCGACAAAGTGCGGCAGCTTCGTCGTCACCAGCGCGTCGAAGTCGGTCTCGGTCATACGCCCCTCCTGCGCCGCCGGCCAGCATGATGCCAACAACGCAGGTACATGTTGGACACGAGCGGCCTACGGCCATTCTATCATCGCGCCGCGCGGCGGTCAAGCATATTTTCAGGAATTCCAAATGTACGCGCGAGTGCAGGCATTCTTCGACTGCGTGCGTTGCCTGGCAACGCACGCAGTCGAAGAACGCCGGCACGTTCTGCATCCTTCGACTGCGTCCGCCGCAAGCGGCGGCCTCCG
>MWBF01000029.1 GCA_002068935.1 Chloroflexi bacterium ADurb.Bin325 | reverse complement strand
TTCCCGCACCCGTACAACTGGACGCCGGCCGCGCGGCAGCAGCTCATCAAGAGCCTGCGCGAGGCCGCGCCCGCGGCGGAGGACGCCGGGGTGTACCTGAGCCTGGAGGGGCATCAGCTGGTCACGCTGGAAAGCCCGGAGGTGACCGCGGAGGTCATCGACGCGGTCGGCTCGCCCTGGGTCAAGAGCGACTATGACTCGGCCAACTGGATCACCCGCCGCGAGGTGTTCGACACCGGCCCCGCGCTCGATCGCCACTTCGACATCCTCGGCGACCGGATCATCAGTTGTCATGCGAAGGACATTTGGATCGAAAACCGGTTGGCGTTACACTTGCAGGATGGCTGTCCCGGCAAGGGCCTGCTGGATTTCAGGACGCTGTTTCGCCGGATGGAGGCCCTGTCGCCGGACTATCCGGTGATTGCCGAGGGCAACAGCACGGAGGAACTCCCCCAGGTCAGCGCGCTCTTTCATGGGCTGGCGCGCGAGCTGGGGCTGTCGGTCAGGAATTAGGAATGATGAATTACGAATTACGATTTTGCTGATTACGAATCGCGATATCTGTAACGAGTAACCAGTGATCCGTAACTCATAATCCGCAATTCTGCCCTGGCTCGGTCAGAGACCGGCCAGAGCAGGAGTAATCCGTAATTCATAATTCGCAATTCCTAATTCTCAATTGGGAGGGGACATGCCAAATCTACGTTTTGCTGCGCCGCGCGAGCGCCGCGTGGCGCTGGTCACGGGCGGCGCGCGGGGCATCGGCCGCGCATCGGCCCTGCGGATCGCCGAGGAGGGCCGCGACATCGTGATCGCCGACGTGCTGGACGCGGAGGGCCAGCAGACGGCCGCGGATATCGAGGCGCTGGGCCAGCGCGCTCTCTACATCCATACGGATGTGAGCGACGAGGCCGCGGTCTATGCGGCGGTCGCGCAGACGATGGCGACCTTCGACCGGCTGGATATCCTGGTCTGCTGCGCGGGCACGCTGGGCAAGGAGGTCCCCTTCCTGGAGCAGACCGCGGAGATGTTCGACCGCGTGATGCGGATCAACGTCTACGGCGTGTTCTATGCGCACCAGGCCGCGATCCCGCACATGCTGGCGCGCGGCTGGGGCCGCTGCGTGACGATCACCTCCGGCGCGCGGCTCGGCGCGACGCACGTGGCGCCCTATGGCACGTCGAAGGGCGCGGTCTGGTCGTTCGTCGCCGCGCTCGGCAATGCGTTCCCGAAGGAAGGCGTCTTCGTCAACGGCGTGGAGCCGGGCCGCGCGCTGACGGAGATGGTCGTGCCGCGCTTCTCCGCCGAGTTCCTCGCCAACCCGCCCGTCGCCATCGGCCGCTACTCCGACGCCGAGGAGGTGGCCGAGGTGGTGGAGTTTCTGGCCTCCGAGCGCAACACCTATACGACCGGCTCGGTGTGGAGCTGCAAGGGCGCGACGGGGTGATTGGAGGGTGCTTGCGGTGATATGAAGACGCTGCGACGTTTGCTGCAATACATGCAGCCCCACCGCCGCGCGGCGGCGTTGACCTTCCTCTGCCTGATGATCGTGACGGTGCTGAACCTGATCATCCCCTGGATCGTCGCCCAGGTGATCGACATCGGCCTGGGCAAGGGCGAGAAGGCCTATCTGATCCAGGCCGCGCTCCTGATCGTCGCCATCAGCGCGTTCCGCTCGCTCGTCTCCATCGGCCAGCGGTACGGCATGGAGCGCGTCGGCCAGCTCATCTCGTTCGACCTGCGCAACGCCCTGTACGACCATATCCAGCGGCTCAGCTTCACCTATCACGCGCACGCGCAGACCGGGCAGCTCATGTCGCGCATGGCCGAGGATGTCAACTCGGTCCAG
Organism: Chloroflexi bacterium ADurb.Bin325; assembly: GCA_002068935.1. GTDB lineage: Bacteria > Chloroflexota > Anaerolineae > CG2-30-64-16 > CG2-30-64-16 > MWBF01. Next base: position 16,036 of record MWBF01000029.1, on the reverse strand, counting down.
CGTTTCCTGGGCGTCGGCCTGCTGGATGCGCTGAGCGCGCTGATCATGCTGGTCATCATCATCGGCATCCTCGTGGCGATGAACCCGCGCCTCGCGCTGCTGACCCTGCTGCCGATGCCCTTCCTGGCCGTGCTGGTCGTCTATCTGGCCCAGGTGATGCGCCCGCGCTGGCGGCGCGTCCAGCAGGCGTTTGCGCAGGTCAGCACGGTGTTGCAGGAGAACCTGACCGGCGTGCAGGTCGTCCGCGCGTTCGCTCGCGAGCCCTACGAGATGGAGAAGTTCGACACGGCCAACCGCGCGTATATGAACGAGCGGCTGCGCACGGTGCGCTACTGGGGCATCTCCTCGCCGGTGCTGGGCTTCCTGGTCGCCTGCGGCACCGCGCTGGCGTTTGGGTTCGGCGGCCCGATGGTCATCCGCGGGGAGATCACGCTGGGCATGCTCGTCGCCATCAACAGCTATGTCGTGATGCTCTCCGGCCCGGTCCAGCGGCTCGGCAACACCATCAACATGGCGGCGGAGGCTGCCGCGTCGGGCGACCGCATCTTCGAGGTGCTGAACGCGCCGCGCACGATCCTGGATGCGCCGGACGCGAGCGACCTGCCGGCCGTCGAGGGGTGCGTGCGCTTCGAGGGCGTGGACTTCAGGTATGGCGACGGCAAGCAGGCCGCGCTGCACGACATCGACCTGGAGGCCTGTCCCGGCCAGATGATCGCGCTCGTCGGCCACACCGGATCGGGCAAAAGCACGCTGGTCAACCTCATCCTGCGCTTCTACGATGTCACGCACGGCCGCATCACGGTGGACGGCCACGACATCCGCGATGTCACGCTGAAGTCGCTGCGCGAGCAGATCGGGCTGGTGCTGCAAGACCCACTCCTCTTCTCCGCGACGATCCGCGAGAACATCGCATACGGCCGGCCGAGCGCCACCGACGCCGAGGTCATCGCCGCGGCAAAGGCCGCGCGGGCCCATGATTTTATCTCCTCCTTCCCGGAGGGCTACGACACGGTCGTGGGCGAGCGCGGCATCACCCTCTCCGGCGGGCAGCGCCAGCGCGTCGCCATCGCCCGCGCGCTGCTGGTGAACCCGCGCATCCTGATCCTGGACGATTCGACCTCCAGCGTGGACACGGAGACGGAGTACGAGATCCAGCAGGCGCTCAACACGCTCATGCGCGGGCGCACCTCCTTCGTCATCGCGCAGCGGCTGACGACGGTCAAGAACGCGGACCAGGTGCTCGTCCTCGATCATGGCCGCATCGCGCAGCGGGGCACGCACGCCGAGCTGATCGCGCAGCCGGGGCCGTATCGTGAGGTGTACGACCTCCAGTTGCGCGACCAGGAAGAGGCCGCCGAGGCCGTCGCGCGGACGGGACAGCGGGCATTTTGAGGCCGCGCGCCGCCGAACGCCAGGGGCGCGCCGCGCGTCCTGGCCCGGCGGGGCAGCGGCCGACGCGAGTTTCGGACGGCGTCTGACCGTTAGTTGATGGGACAGGTGATGGCAGAGCATACTTTCAAGGCCAAACTGCATCGCTGGTGGCGCCGCGTGGCCGGCCATGATGAGGCGCTGCTGGTATCTGACCTGCCGGAGCACTTGCAGGATAAGCAGTATGACTCGCGCATCGTGCTGCGCCTGCTGAGCTATGTGCGCCCGTACATGCGCGAGATGATCATCGCGATCATCCTGATCGGCGTCGTCACGCTTGCCGCGCTGGCCGTGCCCTATATTATCGCCCAGATCCTCGACAAGGCCATTGCCAAGGGCGATGTCGCGTTGCTGCTGCGCCTGGTGGCCGCGTTCGTCGGCGTCAACCTCATCAGTTGGTTTGCGCGCTCCGGCCAGATCGTCGCGATGGTCGGCGCGGGGCAGGACAGCATCTATCAGATCCGCCGCGCGCTGTTCGAGCGGCTACAGCAGCACTCGCTGAGCTTCTTCGACCACGCGGATGTCGGCGTGCTGATCTCGCGGCTGACCTCCGACGTCAACGCGCTGCAAGACCTCGTCACCTGGGCGGTCATCGGCACCGCGGCGGACATGTTCACGCTCGTCGGCATCGTCATCGCGATGCTGTCGCTCGACGTATACCTGTCGCTGCTGACCTTTGCGGTGCTGCCCATCATGTTCGTCCTGACGCTGCTCTGGCGCGTCCGCGCGCGCAACCGCTGGCGCAAGGTGCGCTACTATCACGGCCGCATGCTGGGCTACATCGAGGAGAACATCCAGGGCGTGCGCGTGGTTCAGGCCTACACGCGGGAGGATCTGAACCTCAAGAAGTTCGTCGAGGAGGTGAACTTCCGCTTCAACCAGGCGCAGGGCAACGCCGCGCGGCTCTCCGCGCTCTTCTTTCCCGGCGTGGACTTCCTCGGCTCGCTGGCGATCGCGCTGGTGATCGGCTTCGGCGGCACGGCCGTCCTGGGTCAGCAGATCACGCCCGGCGTGTTGGTGGCCTTCACACTCTATATCGGCCGCTTTTTCGACCCCATCCGCGACCTGGCGGAGCGCTACAACACCCTGCAGGCCGCGATGGCCGCGGGCGAGCGGCTGTTCAATTTGTTGGACCGTCCGCTGGCGGTCGAGAGCAAGCCGGGCGCGCCGGAGATGCCGCCCATCCGCGGGGAGGTCGTCTTCGAGCACGTCAACTTTGCGTACAATCCCGAGCTGCCCATCCTCCACGACATCAATCTGCACGTCCGGCCGGGCGAGCTGGTCGCGCTCGTCGGGCCGACCGGCTCAGGCAAGAGCAGCCTGGTCAAGCTGCTCAACCGGTCGTACGACATCCAGTCGGGCCGGCTGCTGATCGACGGGCACGACGTGCGCGATGTGGATCTGGCCTCCCAGCGCCGGCAGATGGGCATCGTGTTGCAGGAGACGTTCCTGTTCCGCGGCTCCGTGGCCGAGAACATCCGCTACGGCCGGCTCGATGCGACGCAGGCGGAGATCGAGCGGGCCGCGCGCGCGGTCGGCGCGCACGAGTTCATCGTGAACCTGATCGACGGCTACGAGACGCACGTCGAGGAGGGCGGCGCCAACCTCTCCGTCGGCCAGCGCCAGTTGCTGGCGTTTGCGCGCGCGCTCCTGGCCGACCCGCGCATCTTGATCCTCGACGAGGCCACCTCCAGCATCGACACGCAGACCGAGAAGCTGATCCAGGATGCGATGGACGTGCTGTTGGAGGGCCGCACCGCGTTCGTCATCGCGCACCGGCTCAGCACGATCGTGCGCGCGGATCAGATCCTCGTGCTGTCCGGCGGCCGCATCATCGAGCGCGGCACGCACGAGGAGCTGCTGGCCCAGCGCGGGGAGTATTACAACCTGTATACGATGGGGTTCATGGCCGTGCCGCTCGACGAGGGCGTGGCCGGCTAAGAATCTATCCGAAAATTGCTCTGGCCGGTCTCTGACCGAGCCAGGGGCACGGTCGGAGACCGGCCCCAGCGGGTTTTCGGATAGGCTCTAAGTATAGTCTGGCTACCTGGAAGGACCAACCTGATGACCGGCAATGACCGTACTATCCTGCGTGACCTCGCGCGCCGCGTCGCGGACATCGCCGCGCTGCCGATCCAGGAGCAGCGCGGCGATGTCCGCGACGCGGCGGCACAACCGGCTCGACGCGGCCGTCGGGCCGATGATCCTCATCTTCCCCGAGGGCTCGTGGGTGGAGCTGCTGCCCGCGGCCGCGCTGACGTGCGAGGACGAGGAGAGCCGCGGCGTCGAGTGGGAGCTGCGTCGCCGCATCTATTATCACGAGCATTTCCGCGACGACACGGTCGTCGAGCGCGAGTGGGTCGTCCCGAAGGTCATTCACAATACCGGCTGGGGACTGGCCAGCAAGCGCATCCCCGCGACGACCGAGCGCGGCGCGTGGAAGTTCGACCCGATCCTGAAGGATGCGGCGGATCTGGCCGGGCTGCGCTACCCGGAGATCAGCTACGACGAGCCGGCGACGCAGCGCAACCTGGCCGCGGCGCAGGATCTGTTCGGCGACATCCTCGACGTGAAGCTCAAGGGCGTCAGCCACATCTCCTACCACCTGATGTCGCAGTACAGCGACTGGCGCGGGCTGGAGGAGACCATGCTCGACATGCGCCTCCAGCCGGGCCTGCTGCACGAGGCGATGGCGCGGCTGGAGGAGGGCCACCGGGGCGTCCTGCGCCAGATGGTCGCGCAGAACCTGCTCTCGCTCAACAACGACGGCACGTATCACAGCTCGGGCGGCGTGGGCTACACGGACGAGCTGCCCGCGGCGGGGTTCGACCCCGCGCATGTGCGGCCCTGCGATATGTGGGCGAGCGCGGAGTCGCAGGAGCTGGCGCAGGTCGGGCCGAAGCAGCACGCGGAGTTTGCGCTGGCCTACGAGAAGCGCCTGCTGGAGCCGTTCGGGCTGACCGGCTACGGCTGCTGCGAGGATCTGTCGCGCAAGCTGGACGACGTGCTGACCATCCCGCACATCCGCCGCATCTCCATCTCGCCCTTTGCCGACGTGGATCGCGCGGCCGAGAAGCTCGGCGACCGCGCCATCTTCTCCTGGAAGCCGCACCCCGCGCACCTCGTCGGCGACTTCGCGCCGGACGCCATCCGCGGCTATATCCGTCACACGGTCGAGGTCGCGCAGCGGCACGGCTGCGTGCTGGAGATGATCCTCAAGGACACGCACACCTGCGAGCACCGGCCCGAGCGGTTCGACCGCTGGACGGAGATCGCGCGCGAGGAGGTCGGGCGGGTGCAGCATTAGCCGCGCAGCAGGCCCGGCCGACGGTTGGCGCAATGCACCCATCGACGTTCCATTTTCGCACCGACAGGAAGCCTTATGCGACACGACACCTACAGCGACGCCTGGGTCGCGACCGATGTGCTGGGCCGCGAGCTGCCCGGCTACGAGCAGGTCGGGCCGGCCAGGCCTGGCCGTCACGTCGGCATCTTCTATTTCATCTGCAACGCCTATGACGGGCCGGAAGCGCCGCGCGATGTGACGAAGATGCTGGCCGCAAACCCGGCCGCGCCCGGCTTCGAGCCGGGCTTCCCCCACTGGTGGGGCGAGCCGGAGCTGGGCTATTATCGCTCCACCGACCGCTGGGTCATCCGCAGGCACGCATACATGCTGGCCGACGCGGGGGTGGACACGCTCATCTTCGACGTGACGAACGATCTCACGTTCCCGGAGACCTACGCCGCGGTCTGCGATGTCCTCCGGCAGGTGCGCGGGGAGGGGGAGCGGACGCCCGATGTCTGCTTCCTCGCCAGCGCGCGCTCGATCGAGCTGCTCTGGGAGGAGCTCTATGCGCCGGGCCGGTATGCGGATCTCTGGTTCCGCTGGCAGGGCAAGCCGCTGCTGCTGTTCGGCCAGCACGACAAGCGCGGCTACATGGCGAACATCGAGCTGCCCAGGCGCATCCACGACTTCTTTACCGTCCGACGCAGTTGGGCCTGGGACAGCCTGCCGTGGTGGGGCGACGGGGGATATCACCGCTGGCCGTGGGTCGCGCACTACCCGCAGGCGGTCGGCTGGGATCGGCCCGGCGTCGCGGAGCAGGTAGCGGTCGCGATCGGCCAGCACCCCCTGTCGGGCATCGGACGTAGTTTCCATAACGGCAAGCAGCCGCCGGTGGACGAGCGCGATGTCACGCCCTACACCCATCTCGGCCTGCACTTCGAGGAGCAGTGGCGTCGTGCTTTGGAGATGGATCCGGAGTTCGTGTTCGTGACCGGCTGGAACGAGTGGCTGGCCGGCGCGACGGTCTGCGCCGACCCCGGCCAGGAGGCGCTGCAAGGGCTGTGGGACTTCTTCCCCGGCGCGCGGCTGGGCAAGGCCACGCGGCCCCTCAAGGCGGGCGAGCTGTACTTCATCGACCAGTACAACCAGGAGTTCAGCCGCGATGCGGAGCCGACCCGGGGGCTGCACACCGACAACTATTACTATCAGCTTGTCGCCAACATCCGCCGCTACAAGGGCGTGCGCCCGCCGCAGCCGGCCTCCCCGCCGGTCACGATCGACCTCGCCGGCGGCTTCGACCAGTGGGCGGCGGTCGCGCCGGAGTATCGCGACCACCTCTACGACACCGAGCACCGCAACGAGCCCGGCTGGGGCAGCGCGGGGCCCTACGTCAACCGGTCGGGCCGCAACGAGTTTGTGACGCTCAAGGTCGCGCGCGACGACGCCTACGTCTACTTCTACGCCGCGACGCGCGGCCCCATCACGCCGCCGGGCAATGCAAACTGGATGATGCTGTTCATCGACGCGGATGGGCGCAAGGACACCGGCTGGGAGGGCTACGACTATGCGATCAACATGCCGACGCTCGACGGGAGCCGGACCACGGTCAAGCGCAACGCGGGCGGCTGGGCCTGGGAGACGGTCGGCGAGGCGCGCTACCGCGTCGAGGGCCGCGAGCTGATGCTCGCCGTGCCGCGTGCGCTGCTCGGCATGGCGGACGGGCCGGCCGCGTTCGACTTCCACTGGATGGACAACGTGCCGCTGCCCGCGCGGCGGGAGCAGGCCGCAAATGACGTGCCCGACTTCTTCGTGGACGGCGACCATGCGCCCAGCCGGCGCTTCAACTACCGCTATCGCGGCTGAGCCGTGGCCGCGCTGACGCCCGGCCGGCGCGAATCGCCGCGGGAGGGATAACATGCCTGTCTACCAACACGCCACCTATGCGGGCGAGACCGTCACCCTGTGCAATCCGCACATCCGCTTCGACCTGCACAAGCGCGTGACGGGGTGGGGCTGGGGCGAGGTCTCGACGCCGGACGGCGTCTGCATGGCCGTGCTCGATCACCTGGGCGAGCTGATGATCCGCGACCAGGAGATCCCGATGCGCTTGCAGGCCGACGCGGTCGTCCATGAGACGGGCGACTTCGGCGACCGGCTGACGCTGGAGGTCAAGTCGCTGATCGTCAAGGAGAAGCTCAAGAACACGTCGTTCGAGCCGTGGCTGAACTACCCGCTCGACCAGCACGTCATGGTCGGCGCGGTCACGATCACGCTGCCGCCCGACCGCCCGGTCATCTATCTCTCCTACCGGTTGATCTCGAAGGCCAACCAGTATGCGCGCTACGTGCGCGGGCCGTGGCTGAAGGTCGGGGAGGGGACGTTCGGCGCGGCGCGGACGGATGCGATCCTGCCCGGCGTCGAGTGGCTGATCGACGACGAGTGGTCCAGCGGGACCGACTGGTTCAAGGATCCCTGGGCCATGCGCGTCGCGCCGCACCCGAACAAGGTGGCCGCGCCGGTCATGGCGATGAGCCGCGACGGGGTCGGCGTCGGCCTGGCGTGGGAGCCGAACCAGGACGCGACCGGCTGGTTCAACTACCGCCGCCACCGGCCCCAGCCCGTCTTTGCGTCGCCCAACTTCGTGGATCGCCGGAACAACCACCTGCTGGGGCTGATGATCCCCGCGGCCGAGACCGAGGCGGAGGAGAACCGCATCTACGCCGAGCCGCCGCTGGCGCTGCACCACGAGCAGCGCATCCAGTTCGACGCCGAGATCTTCCTGGTGCAGGGCGACAGCCTCGACGTGGTCGTCGACTGGGCGCAGCGCCACGGCCTGCCCGAGCCGGAGCTGCGCTGGCCGCTGGAGGAGGCGCTGGATCGCATCGCTGCGGCCTATGTCGGCCACCTGTGGCACGAGGGCAAGGGCTTCGGCAGCCTCCAGCACCCGGACAGCATCGGCCCGCATGCGCCCGCCTTCGCCGACGCCTATATCGCGCGCTATCCTAACAAGCCGCTCGCCGCGGAGCTCCAGCGCCGCGTGGCGTGGTGCCGGGCCCAGCCGGGCCGCGCGGCGCCGGAGCCGCTCGAGGCCGCGGCGCGCGCGGAGCTGCTGCGCCGCGGGCGCGACCTGCTGGACTGGCAGCGGGCCGACGGCTCCTTCCCGTTCGAGCCGCAGGGCCGCCACTACCGCAAGGACGACTTCGTCGTCGCGACGACCTATCTCGAACCGATGGGGCTGGCCGGCGACACCGCGCTCGATATCACCGTCCTGCCCGCGCTGGAGCTGCTGCGGCTCGCGGATGCGACAGGCGAGGAGCCGTTCCGCGCGGCCGCGCGGCGCGCGCTCGATTTCTGCCTGCCCATGACGCGGCCGGAGGGCGGCGACTTCTGGGAGACGCCGCTGCATGCGCCGAACCTGCTGGCCGCGGGGCATGCGGCGGTCGCATTCTATCTCGGCTACCGCGCGTTCGGGGACGAGCGCTATCTGCGCCGGGCCATCCATTGGATACGCGCGCTGCTGCCTTTCACCCATCTCTGGCAGCCGCAGGGCATGCGCATGGCCTACAACACGAAGCCGTGCCTCTGTTCGAGCGACTGGTACTTCGCCAACTGGGTGCGCGACCATGTGCAGTGGGAGGCGCTGGAGACCTTTGCGCTGTCGCTCAGCCTCGGCATCGACTGGGCCGAGATCGACCCGGCCATCGACTGGGATCGCTATCACCTCGGCGTGACGAGCGCGGCGTTCCGCTGGATGCTCGACCACCGGGAGCGCAACTGGCTGCCCCACAACCTGCCGTGGACGCTTGACCTGTACGAGCAGGGCCAGCTCGACGTGTGCTTTGCGGATACGCACAACAGCGTGACGGGCAACTACGGCGGCATGGCGATCCCGCCCGATAAGATCGCCGTCAACATCCTGGGCATCCTCGCCAGGCGCGAGGGGGAGACGCTATGAACCGTCTTGCGACCGACCCCCGGCTCAACGCGCTGCGCCGCGGCCTGAAGGCGGAGGAAGAGCTGATGCGCCGCGGCGTCTTCACCGATGCGGACACGGGCCGGCCCTACTTCACGGGCTATGCGTACCGCACCCTGTACGACTGGGATCAGTATTTCGAGAGCATCGTCCAGGTGTACATGGGCTGGCCCGCGGACTACATCCGCAACGGCGTGACCATCTTCCTCGACCATCAGCGCGACTCGGGCCTGATCTCGCGCTCCGTGCCGTCGAACGAGTATCACGACCCGGAGCACGTCAAGCCGTTCCTCTCGCAGATCGCGCTGCTTGTCATCGACAACTACGGCGAGACCGACTGGATCCTGAACGACCGTTACTTCGGCCGGCTGCACCGCTATCTGGATTACTGGCTGGAGGAGATGGACGGCAACGGCAACGGGCTGAGCGAGTGGATGAGCAGCCCGCACACTGGCATGGACAACCAGCACGAGCGGGCCGGCTTCTGGCGCGACCGCCTCTGCGAGGGCGTGGATCTCAACTGCTATCTGGTGCGCGAGTGCCGCGCATTCGCGCGGCTGGCCGACCTGTACGGCCAGGCGGGCCTGGCGGAGGCGTATCGCGGCCGCGCCGACGCGCTGGCCGAACGCATCCGCGCGGTTATGTGGGACGAGCAGGACGGCTTCTTCTACGACGTCAACGCGCGGGCCGGCGAGCAGCCGTTCAGCCGCCACGCGGGCTGGGCCGCGGCGATGAACAATCGCCAGGCCGCGGATCCGGTCATCCGCGTCAAGACCGTGGCCGGGTTTGCGGCGCTGTGGGCGCGCGTCGCGACGCCGGAGCAGGCGCGGCGGCTCGTCCACGATCACCTGCTCAACGCGGCGGAGTTCTGGTCACCCTATCCGGTCCCCGCGATGGCGCGCGACGAACGGTGGTACAGCCGGGATCATCACCCGGCGGATCTCGGCTGCGACTGGCGCGCCAAGACCTGGATCCCCACCAACTACATGCTCTATCACGGCCTGCGCTGGTACGGCTATCGCGATCTGGCCTCGCTGCTCGCGCAGCGGACGGTTGACCTGGTGCGCCGCGCGGGCAACTGCGAGTATTACGATGCGGAGACCGGCCGCGGCTGCGGGCTGAGCCCCTTCTGGGGCTGGAGCCTGGCCGCGTATTTCCTTCCTTTCGAGGAGGAGGCGACGACGGACATCGCCGAGGTCTTGTGAGGCGCGATGACTCGACCGACCCTCTGGCCGGTCCCGGCTATGGCGCAGCCATAGCACACCGCGCCAGAGCAGGCTATCACTGATATTCGATGAGGCATGATGACACAACCAATCCAGACGACAATCGCGGACTTTGACCCCCTTGCCCGCGCCGCGGAGCACCCCATCACCCTGGATCGGCCCACGCGCAACTTCTTCGATGGCGCGCTGCTGGGCAACGGCGGGCTGGGCGTGACCGTGACCACCCGGCCCGACGCGGTCGCGATCCACTTCGGCCACAACAGCGTATGGGACATTCGCGTGGCCGAGGATTACAAGGACGAAGTCGGGACCTTCCAGGAGGTCATGGAGAAGGTCGGGGCCATCCCCGCGGATCTGCCGCGGCTCGAGATGGACGAGTGGTTCAACGACTACTACCTTAAGATGCAGGCGAACTACCGCAAGCCCTACCCGCGGCCCTTCCCCTGCGGCACGTTCGTGATCGGCTTCGACCGCCGCCGCGTGCAGACGCTCGGCCACCATCTCGACATCTCGACCGGCCTCTGCGAGGTGAGCCTGCTCGCGGACGGCGCGCCCTGCACGCTCCAGGTCTTCGCCGACATGCAGGCCGACCGGCTGTGGCTGCGGCTGGTGGATGCGCAGGGCGCGCCGATGGCAAGCCCCTTCGACCGCGTGCGGCTCGTCCCCGACCCCGAAACCTTCGGCAGCCGTCTTCTGGCCGACCCGGCGGAGGCGCGCATCCCCGACCCCATGCCCATCGAGGGGCTGGGCGAGGGCCGGCCTGGCGCGGGCGCGCTGGCGTTCCGCCAGGTGCTGCCGTTCCAGACGCCGGCGCAGTACGATCCCGCGGCCGGTCACCCGAAGGATCGCGCGTTCTGTCTCAGCCTGGCCGTCAACCAGCCGCTCGAACACCGCGTGCGGACGAACACGGTGTCCGCGGTGCCGGAGCCGATGGATGCGCTGGAACGGGCGTTGGTCGCCGCGGGGCGTCCTTCGACTGGCGGCGCGTCGTCGGCCACGTCGGGCGACACACCCGCTCAGGATGCTTCGACCGGCCGAGAGGGGTTCGTCGCGTGCGTCCAGCTCGACCACGGGCTGGCCGCGGAGCTGGCCGGCCCCGTGGATCTGCCCGCGGCGACCGCGGAGGGCTTCGCCGCGGCGCGCGCGGCCGCGGTCGCGGCCTGGGCCGATTACTGGCGGCGCTCCGGCGTGAAGCTGAGCGACCCGGAGCTGGAGCGCGCCTGGTATCGCAACCTCTACTTCCTCAACTGCGCGGTCGCGGAGGGGGTGACGTGCCCGGGCCTGTTCGCCAACTGGAGCTACAAGGACATCGGCACCGCGTGGCACGGCGACTACCACATGAACTACAACACGCAGCAGCCGTTCTGGGTCACGTTCTCGTCGAACCACGTGGACAAGCACCTGCCCTACGTGGATCTGGTGGACTTCCTGCGGCCCATCAGCCGCCAGTGGGCGCGCGACTATTACGGGATGCGCGGGGCGTATTACCCGCATTCGGCCTATCCGGTCGAGATGACCATGTTCCCCTATCCCGTGCCGGGGTGGGGCTGGGAGGTCTGCGAGACGCCGTGGAGCGTGCAGAGCCTCTGGTGGCACTACCTCTACACGCAGGATCGCACGTTCCTGGCCGAGCGGGTGTTCGAGCCGTTCAAAGAGGCCACGCTGTTCGTGGTGGATTACATGACGCGGCCGGAGGCGCGCGGGGAGCGCTGGGGCGACGACCGCTATCACGTCTTCCCGACCGTCCCGCCGGAGCTGTACGGCCTGATGCCCGGCTTCCGGTTCAACTATGACTGCATCGCGGATCTGACGCTCATCCGCTTCATGTTCAAGGCGTATCTCGAGGCGTGTCGGGTGTTGGATCGGGAGGCGGCCGAGGCGGAGACCATCGCGCAGGTGCGCGAGATCCTGGCGGGGTTCCCGGAATATCCCACCGCGGAGTCGCAGCGCGGCAAGGTGTGGGTGTCCGTGCCGGGCGAGCACCCGGAGATCGTCTACAACTGCGCGACGAGCACCATGCCCATCTTCCCCGGCGAGGAGGTCGGCCTGGGCTCCCCGCGCGAGCAGTACGAGCTGGCTGCGACGACCTATCGCAACCAGAGCAACGAGGGCGGCAACGATCTGGTGTTCCTCAACGTGCAGGGCGCGCGGCTCGGCCTGCTGGATCTCGACCGCTTCCGCCGCCAGTTGCGCTATTGCCTGCTGCCCAACGGCACGTACGCGGACGTGGCGCTGCAGGCGCTCGGCCGCTATTCGGACACGACGCCGTTCGACTTCATGGTGAACATGGGCGTCTGGTTCGAGAACTTCGCGGTTCCGTTCGTCATCAACGAATGTCTCATGCAGAGCTACGACGGCGCGCTGCGCCTGTTCCCCAACTGGCCGTTGGACGAGCCGGCCGAGTTCCACACGCTGCGCGCGGTGGGCGCGTTCCTGGTCAGCGCAGGGTGCGCGGACGGCGAGGTGCAGTGGGTGCGCATCGTGAGCGAGGCGGGCGCGCGGCTGAGCCTGGTCACGCCGTGGGCCGCGGGCGCGGAGGTCGTCCGCGGGGACGGCAGCCGCAGCCATGCAGCCGGGCCGCTGCTGGAGCTGGACACGGTCGCGGGCGAGACGCTCGAACTGCGCCCGTACCGGGGCTTGTAGGACGCGCTGGCGCTGAAGCGCTTAGAATCCGTCCGAAAATTGCTCTGGCCGGTCTCCGACCGAGCCAGGGGCACGGTCAGAGACCGGCCCCAGCGGATTTTCGGATAGGCTCTTACTACAGACGAGAAGCGTCGGTTCGTAGTGGGCGCTTGAGCGCCCTGGTGCGTGCGCGGGCGCTGAAGCGCCTACTACAAACGGGAGGCATCGGTTCGTAGTGGGCGCTTGAGCGCCCTGGTGCGTGCGCGGGCGCTGAAGCGCCTACTACAAACGGGAAACGGCAGCGTCCTGATACCGATGAGGTGATATTCTATGGCCTGGGATTATCCCTATCCGACCCATCCGACCCTGAAGGGGCTACAGGTGCACATGGTGGACGATGCGCTGAAGCTCGGCGTGGGCCACGCGGCGCTCAACCTCAACCAGGGCACCATCATGCGGCCGGCCGCGTCCGACAACACCATCACCTATGTCTCCGGCGGCCGCGAGTTCTACTTCGACGCGGAGTACATGGCGGATTATGACCATCGGGTCAAGGAGCTGTCGGATCACGGCATCGTCGTCACGCTGATCCTGCTCAACAGCCCGAAGTGGGACGGCGTCGAGGTCTACCCGGAGCTGCGCGCCGCGCTGCTGCACCCGGCGTACAACCCGGAGGGTTTTATCAGCGCGTTCAACGTCATCACGGAGGAGGGCCTGGCCCACTATCGCGCGTTCGTCGAGTTCGTCGCGGAGCGCTACACCCGGCCCGACCAGCAGCACGGCCGCGCGTGCGGCTACATCATCGCCAACGAGGTGAACAGCGCATGGGTCTGGGCCAACGCGGGCGAGATGCCCGTCGAGCAGTACGTGGGCGAGTATGCCATCGCGCTGCGGACCGCGTTCGACGCGGCGCGCTCGAAGTATGCGCGGGCGCGCGTCTATGTCTCGCTCGACCACCTGTGGACCATCTCGCACCTGCCCGACCCGCTGCGCACCTATCGGGGCCGCGACGTGATCGAGCTGCTCAACGCGGCGTGCGCGGCCGACCGCAACTTCGATTGGTCGCTGGCCTATCATCCCTATCCGGAGGATCTCAACCACCCGGACTTCTGGCACGACAAGACTGCGCTCGACTCGTTCGACACCCCGCGCATCACCTTCAAGAACCTGCACATCCTGACGCAGTACTTTGCGCAGCCGCACCTGCTCTACGAGGGCCGGCTGCGGCACATCATCCTGTCGGAGCAGGGCTTCAACTCGGACGGCACCGCGGAGGGGGAGCAGCTCCAGGCCGCGGCGTACGCCTATGCGTACTGGAAGGTCGAGCAGACGCCGGGCATCGAGTCGTTCATCCTTCACGCGCACGTAGACAACCGCGACGAGTTCGGCCTGAACCTGGGCATCTGGCGTCGCGACCCGACGAGCGACCTGCCCAGCAAGCCGGGCAGCCCGAAGCCCATCTACGAGATCTTCCGCGGCATCGACGGCCCGCGCCGCGCCGAGATACTGGCCTGGGCCAGGTCGGTCGTGGGCGAAGAGAACTGGAAGTAACTGCCTCACCCCCCGGCCCCCTCTCCTGAACGAGACAGATCGTTCAGGAGAGGGGGCCGGGGGGTGAGGTCCCATGCGAGGAGACACCATGACGGCATCAACTACGCCTCAACTCACCCAATTGGCCCGGATGGACTGGCCCTGGAAGAGCGAGGACCCGTCCATCCACATCATCCTGATCTCCGACGAGCAGTTCGTGAACATGGCGAACCGCCCCGACGAGGCGGTGGAGAAGATGTATCCGTGGGCGGACGACAAGGTCAGCCTGCGCGATTACTGCCGCGAGGCCGCGGCGCGCGGCGCGTCGACGCTCCGGCTGGCCTACGATTACTTCTTCGGCGGCAACGAGCGCAGCCTCTATCCGGACACCGACGAATTTCAGGATGCGCTCAAGAAGGTGCACGATGTCGCGGCGCAGTACGGCATCGGGCTGGAGCCGAGCGTGTTGTCGCCGCTGGAGCTGGGCGTCGGATATCACGCCAGGACCGGCGAGAGCGCCCGCTGGATGCACTACCGCGAGGGGCTGCGCGACCCGCAGACCGGCGCGTACTCCGTGATGCTGTGGCGGCAGACCCAGTGGTGCAACAACAAGGGGCCGCTCCCCGTCACTCTGACCGGCGTGCGCGCGTTTGCGTTCCACGAGGAGCGCATCCCCGGCACGCCCTTCTTCGCCGTGGATCCGCAGGGCATCGTCGAACTGCCCGCGCCGACGGTGGAGGAGATGCCGGGCTCGGCCATCAGCAACACCGCGCACTACAGCGCGGTGCGCGTGCGCATCTCGGGGATGGGCGGGCCGGTGACGGATGCGGCCGCGGGGCCGAGCCGGTCGTCAGCGGGCACGGTCAGGGAGGCGGCGGATGTCGCGGGCCGCGGGCCGCGGCCGCTGGATCGCGTGCTGGTCGTCCTGCAATATCGGGTCACCGAGATGGACTACTTCAGCCCCAGCGCGGCGCAGTTCCTCGACAACCTCGTGCAGCAGTACCACGACCGCGGCATCCGGCTGACCGGCATCTACGCGGACGAGACGCATATCCAGCAGGACTGGTCGTACCACGACCACATAGACGCGGGCCA
This sequence comes from Chloroflexi bacterium ADurb.Bin325, assembly GCA_002068935.1. Taxonomy (GTDB): domain Bacteria; phylum Chloroflexota; class Anaerolineae; order CG2-30-64-16; family CG2-30-64-16; genus MWBF01. The sequence goes on along the minus strand of MWBF01000029.1, from coordinate 876 downwards.
GTTCGTCGTCCGCTACGTTTCCGAGGGCTTTGAGCGGGCGTTCGCCGAGCGGTTCGGCGCGGAGTACGCCGATTTTGCGCCCTATCTGCTCTATTTCACGGCGCACCAGCACGACTTCCTCAACAATCACGACCCCAAGCTGCCCAGCCAGCACGTGTTCGGTCCCACCGCGGACGACATCGCCCGCACGATGCTGTTCCGCCGGAACTACTATCAGTTCCTCGAACACAGCGTCGTCCAGTTGATGGTGGATGCGCGCGACAAGATGGAGCGGCTCAACGGCCGCTCGCTGGACATCTACTACCATTCGACCTGGGCGGAGTCGCCCACCTGCGATGCGTGGGCCGTCGGCGGAGTGCACCACAGTTGGACCTACGAGGAGCACCGGCGCAAGTACGAGTACACGCCCGACTTCATCTGGTCGAACACGGTCCACCAGGCCGCGGCCGCGTGCGCCGACCAGTTCGCCTGGAACGAGTATCTGACGGGCGGCAACGATGACACGCCCGAGGGCGGCTATGCGGATCGCAACTATTACGGCCGCGTGCTGGCCTGCTCGCTCGCCAGCCTCAACCGCCGGCCGCTCGCCAGCGCGGGGATGTGGGGGATGCCCGGCCCCGTGTCGGAGCGCATGCTGGCGGTCAGCGAGGTCTACGGCGCGCTCGGCCACCCGGCCTTCCGCGCGGTCGAGGATTACGCCCCGCGCCAGGTCGAGGTGTTGTTCGTCTACCCGGATGCGCTGGTGGCCGTGGATGAGCGCTTCGGGAGCTGGATGGTGCAGTACGGCTACGCTAACCTCATCTCGGCGCAGAAGCTGGTGCAGTACGGCCGGGTGACGGAGGACGGGCTGGACGTCAGGGGCTGGCGCTACGGCAC
>MWBF01000028.1 GCA_002068935.1 Chloroflexi bacterium ADurb.Bin325 | reverse complement strand
CCCGCCGCAGGGCTGGTTGATATCGAACCCGGCCTTGCGCGCCGCCTCGCCCAGCGTCGCGCCGCCGGGCGCCTCGACGGTCACGCCGCCAGGTTCGAAGTGGATTGTGTAATTCGCCATAACCTTGAACCGGAAAGAAGGAAGAGGTAAGATTGCAGATTTCTTCGATCTTCCTTCTTCAATCTTCCTTCTTCGATCTTCCTTCTTCCGATGCGGGATCGCTGAGGAACCGATGGATGTCCGCGGCGGCCCGCTTGCCCGCGCCCATCGCGCTGATCACGGTCGCCGCGCCGGTGACGACATCGCCGCCCGCCCAGACGCCGGGCTTGTTGGTGCGGCCGGTCTCGTGATCCGCGACCACCGTGCCGTGCTTCGTGCGCTCCAGCCCCTGCGCGCCCGTGAAGACGATGGGGTTGGGGCTGGTGCCCAGGGCGAAGATGACGGTATCGACGGGCATGTCGAACTCGGAGCCTTCGATCGGCATCGGCGAGCGCCGCCCCGACGCATCCGGCTCGCCCAGCTCCATACGGATGCAGCGCATCGCGCGCACGTTGCCCCGCTCGTCGCCCAGGATGGCGATCGGGTTGGTCAGGAAGTCGAAGATGACGCCTTCCTCCTCCGCGTGGTGGAACTCCTCCTCGCGAGCCGGCACCTCGGCGCGCGAACGGCGGTAGACGACGTGCACCTCGCCGGCCGCGATGGGCTCGTCCGCGGCCGTCAGCCGTTGTCGTTCCGCGTGGAGCGTCTGCAAGCGCAGCGCGCTGCGCGCGGCGTCCATGGCGACGTTGCCCGCGCCGATGACGGCCACGGCCCGGCCCACCTTGACGGGCGTGTCGTATTCGGGGAAGCGGTAGCCCTTCATCAGGTTTACACGCGTCAGGAACTCGTTGGCCGACATGACGCCGTTCAGGTTGATGCCGGGGATGCGCATGAAGCTCGGCAGGCCCGCGCCGGTGCCCATGAACACCGCGTCGTACTCCTCGAGCAGTTCATCGAGCGTATAGGTGTTGCCGATTACGTGGTCGGTGCGCAGCTCGATGCCCAGATAATCCACGGCCTTCTTCAGCTCGGCCTGGATGATGCTCTTCGGCAGGCGGAATTCGGGGATGCCGTAGATGAGCACGCCGCCGGGCAGGTGCAGCGATTCGAAGATCGTCACCTTGTGGCCCAGCTTGGCCAGATCCATCCCGCAGGTCAGGCCCGCGGGGCCGGAGCCGACGACGGCCACCTTGCGGCCGGTGGGCGGCGCGGGCACGGGCGGGTTGCTGTTCTCGCGGATGCTGTAATCGCCGACGAAGCGCTCCAGCCGGCCGATGGCGACCGATTGGCCCCGCTTCGCCAGGATGCAGTACGCCTCGCACTGCGATTCCTGGGGACAGACGCGGCCGCAGATGGCGGGCAGGTTGTTCTTCTGCTGCATCGCGCGCACCGCGCCCTCGAAGTCGCCCTCGCGCAGCGCCTTGATGAACTGCGGGATGGTCACGCCGACCGGGCAGCCGTCCACGCAGTGCGGCTTGGCGCACTGTAGACAGCGCTCGGCCTCCAGCCGCGCCAGCTCCCAGGTCAGGCCGAGCGCCACCTCATCGAAATTGCCGACGCGCGCCTCCGGCTCCTGCGTCGGCATCTCCTGGCGCTGGATCTGCATCCGCTCGCGATTGGTCAGTTCGGCCATCTCAGCTCTCCCCGGATGCGGCCAGCTCGCGCGCGGCGACATCCAGATTGCATTCGTGATCCTCGGCGTGCTGCCAGTGTTCGATGGCCTGCTGTTCCTCGGCCTTGTAGAACTGAATCCGCGAGAGCAGGTTGTCCCAGTCCACCTTGTGTCCGTCGAACTCCGGCCCGTCCACGCAGACGAACTTTGCGCCGTCGGTCATGGCGACGCGGCAGCCGCCGCACATGCCCGTGCCGTCGACCATGATGGTGTTCAGGCTGACGACGGTCGGCGTCTCGAACGGCGCGGTGGCGGCCGAGACGAACTTCATCATGATCGTGGGGCCGATGGCCCACACCTTTTTCACCTCGTCGCCGCCGGCCGCGCGCGCGGCCAGGATCTCCTTGAGCGGCTCGGTGACGAGCGCCTTGCGGCCGTATGAGCCGTCATCCGTGCAGACGATCAGCTCGTCCGAGACGGCCCGCATCTTCTCTTCCCAGAAGAGCAGGCTCTTGTTGCGGGCACCCATGATGGTGATGACATGGTTGCCGGCGGCCTTCAGCTCGCGCGTGATGGGATACATGGGCGCGATGCCGACGCCGCCCGCCACGCAGATGACCGTGCCGTAGAGCTCGACCTCGGTCGGGTGGCCGAGCGGCCCCGCGACGGAGTAGAACCCGTCGCCGACGTCGAGCTCGCCCATCTGCTGCGTGGACTTGCCCACCTCCTGGAAGATGAGCGTGATCGTCCCGGCCGCGCGGTCATGATCCGCAATGGTCAGCGGGATGCGCTCGCCCTGCTCGTCGGCGATGACGATCACGAACTGGCCGGCGCGCGCCTTGCGCGCCACGTGCGGGGCTTCGACGACCATCAGCTTCGTGACATCGCTGAGCACTTGTTTTTCGAGGATCTTGTACATTTTGCCTCTCTATATGGCCGGAAACGCCACGATAGCGTCTACCGTCCGCAGTAACACCTGTCCTTAGGATACTCAAGCACGCAAGCAAAGGGAATGATTAGCATCAGGATGTTGAGATAAAATGCTAATTGAGCGGCGTAAAACCGGCCATCTGAAAGTGCCTGTCAAATGTGAAGGCATCTGTGATTTCACGTTGGCGCATCACGGCAAAGCTGGCGGCATCCGCCAGGCTCAACTCATGATCACTGAATTGGCGGAGGATTCGCTCTGCGAGCAGGTCGATGTCGGGATCGGCATAAATCATCTGTAGACGATGGGTCTGCCGGATGGATTCCAGAAACCTGATGGCCGGGCCAAAGCCGCCCTTCCGCCGGATAATGATTTGGGCTTCTGCGACGACCAGGTTCGTAGTGACCAGACAACGTCCCTCTTGCAAAAGCCTGTAATAGATAGCCACCGCAGCCTGATGGTACTGATCTCCCCGGTCATTCAGAGCGATCCAGGCGGATGCATCCACGAAGACCTCGCGCTGCATCAGCGGCTCTCATCCTGGACGGCCTCGACAATGTACTCGTCGTGTTTTTCGGCCAAATTGCCCAGCCCCGAATCGAAAGTGCCGACAATGTTCCAAAGCGGGTCTTCTTCAAGCGGAACCTCGCTGAGGATCTCGTTGACCCCCTGGCGAACCAGCTCGCCCATCGAGACCCCGCGCCGCTTCGCCAGGGCGCGCAGCGCGCGTAGTTGCTCCGGCTCCAGATAAACTTGAATCGGCTTTTTGTTGATAACCACCATAATATTGACCTCCGGTGATATAGGTCATTCTACATCACTTTCGGACATATGGCAAGGGTGGCGCGGTCTCGGCGCAACGGATGGCGCACCTGCGGGTGTGCTTAACGGATATATGGATGGGCAGAGTGCGCGCACCGCCTATATCTGCTTATCCATTTTGCTCCGTTGCGCCGAGACCGCGGCCCTACCACGCCGTCTTCAGGAAGCGCGGCAGATCCACGGCCTCGCGCGGGCCGACCTTGATCTGCCAGTCGGGCAGCTCCTCTTCCAGCTCGCCCATCAGCACAGCGACGTGGCCGGGGATGACGACCTTGCGGTGCGCCACCTGATCGGCGATGCTCGTGCCCTTCACGGTCTTGGCGATCTTCTCGGCGTCGAACTTGCCGGCGGCCCAGGCGGTCAGCACGCTCATGCCCTCGGCGTCCGCGACCAGCAGCCATGCGGGCAGCCCGCTGGACTCCATCTCGTTGGCGACGGCAAAGTAGGTGATGGAGAAGTTCGTAGTGACGAGCACCGGCGCATCCGCGGTGGGCTTGTTGATGGGGTAGACGCCCGGCTCCACCTGGATCGGCTTCTGCGGGTCGGTAAAGAGGTTGGCGCGCAGCACCAGCAGCGGGTAGACCTCCGCCGGCTCGAAGCGGCTGAGGACGACGAAGCCCGCATACTTGGCGATCTGCTGGCCGGCCAGGATCATCTCCATGTCCGCGCCGCCGCCCCCCAGATAGGGGAAGGCGATGGCCGGGTAGCCGAGCGGACGGAAGTTCTTCTTCAACGCCAGCCGGCGGAGCTGCGTGAGCGCGGACAACGAGTCGGCGAAGGTGTGCGCGACCGCGCAGAGCAGCGGCGTGACGCCGCCGGCCTGCGCCAGCCCCTCGGCCATGACCGCCGGGTCCTCGGCCATCAGGATGAGCGGGATCTGCGCGGCGCTGGCCGCGGCCACTGCCGCGGCGAACTGCGCCGGGTCGCCGGACGCCACCTCCACCGCAACGCCGTCGAGCCGCAGGGCCAGGCCGACATAATCCACCTTGTAGTCCGCGACGGCCTGCGCCTGGCTGCGGATCTCATCGGCGGGCAGGGTGTCGGCCACGCGCACGAAGATGCCCGCGGGGTTATAGAACGTCTTCTCGTGGCGGAACAGCACGATCTCGTTGCCGGCCTTGCTGCTGCGCCCGTCCGCGGCCAGCGTGATGAGGCGGATGGGCGGCTGCGCGGCCGCGGAGAGCTTGGCCTTCGACGCCTCGCTGATATACTTGCACGCGGCCAGCTCGGCCTGTTTGGCCGCCAGCTTCATGGCAAAGGCGAGGCAGGTCGGATAACCGCACTCCTTGCAGTTGCCGTGCGCCTTTTCCGCCGGGTCCTTGCTGCTCGCAGGAAGCAGCTTATAGATTTCAAGACCACTCAGGGCCATGGATATACCTCCGTGAAGAGCTAACGAGAAATAAGTAATCAGTAAAGAGTAATGAGTGATGAGTAATAGCATTCTCCTTGCTTACTCGTTACTTATTACTCGTTACTTATTACTCGTTACTTATTACTTGTTACTCGTCATGCTTGTTGCAGCTCTGCGATCATGTGCTTGATGCGCCGCACCGTCTCGGGGTGGCGCAGCACCACGATATCCGCGGCCGATTCGACGAGCGCGGCCGCGGTCATCGTCTCCCAGTTGAGCGCGCGCGTGGCCCAGTCGCCCCAGGCCGCCGGCACGCCCTCTGCCGCGCGGGCCTCCTTGGTGCGCCAGGCCTCCTCGCCGGGCGTGACCAGCATCGGCTGCTGGGTCATCGTGTCGCCCTGGAGCGCGGCCAGCCGCAGGCGCTCCATCACGCTGTAGCCGTACTCGATGCCGTAGCCGAGCGCGCCCGTCGTCGGATCCGTGACGATGCGCTCCAGGGGCATGCCCATGTCGTGGATCAGGATGGTCAACTGCTTGGACAGGTTCACGTCCATCGGCGTCCTGGCGGTGACGAAGTGGCCGTTGGCCAGCGCGGCCGCGACGATGGTGCGATAGTTCTTGTCCTCGCAGGAGCCGAGCAGCAGGCGTTCGCCCGCGCCCTCCTCGGCCACCGCGACCAGGATCTCGTTGTCGAGCTCCGCCTGGCCGGGGCCGAACACGATGAGCGGCAGGCCGGTGGCCTTGAGCACGGCCTTGAAGACCTGGCGCGCCTTGCCGCCGGTCATCGGCGCGCCGGTCTCATCGACGGTCGCAAAGCGGAGCGCGATGAGGTCGGCGCCGGTAGCCTCCGCGGCCTGCGTCCAGGCCGCCGGGTCATCGAGGACCGCGCCCCACGCGCTCGTCAGCGGCTCGGGCCAGTCCTCGCCGGGGTTGCGGTTCCACACCTCGACCGCGACGCGCGGCGGGTGCGGGGCTTTCGCTTCGAACCCCAGGAACGGGAGCGTCGCCTGGCCGCCCAGCGTGAGGCTGTGGCTGCGCGTGCCGCCCTCCGCGGCGGTCGCGCCCAGGACGACGGGGCGAACCGTGCCCGCCCATTTTTCGACGGGAACTTCGACGGTTACGGGCATCAGGATAACCTCCTTGGCTGTGCTATCTGAATGCGTTGGTCACCAGTAACGTTCGACATGGATCTGGCCGGGCTGGCGGCGGCTGTGCTCGGCGAAGCCGGCCTGGCCCAGAATTTCGGCCGCGCTATCGATCATCGCGGGGCTGCCACACAGGAAAATATGGGTGTTGTCCGGCGTCGGCGCAAACCCCCAGGCCCTGGCGATGACGCCGCTGCGCCAGAGATCTTGGACATAGCCGGTCGCGCCCGGCCAGGGCACCGGCTCGTTCTGCGGCCGGCTGATGACCGGGCTGTAGAGCAGGTTCTTGCACAGGTGCTGAAGCGTCAGCAGCTCCGAGCGATAGCCCAGGTCCCAGGAATGGCGTGCGCCGTGCAGGATGGCGAACCGCCGCGGGCCGCCGCAGGCCAGGTGCGTCGTCAGCATGCTCATGTACGGGGCCAGGCCGGTGCCGGTCGCGATCAGCACCACGTTCTGCTCTTCGGGCACCTGATCCAGCGTAAACAGGCCGGCGATGCGCGGGGAGAGCCACAGGCGATCCCCGATGTTGAGCGCAAACAGCCGCGGGGTCAGCGCGCCGGACGTGACGAGCGCGATATAAAACTCCATGTATTCGCGCGTCACGGACGATGATGCAATCGAGTAGGCCCGGCGGATCACCTTCTCCGGGCTCGACGGCGGCTCCTCCGGCTCGGACATGGCGCAGCGCGGGGCGGCCCCCGGCAGGCCGAGGACGGCAAACTGGCCGGGCGTGAAATCGGGCAGCTGCCATCCGTCCGGGGCCACGCGCAAGACGATCAGCCAGGGCGAAATCTCGGTGCGCAGAGCGACGACGGCGTTCAAGGTCGGTTCGGGCACAGCCATACTCCTGAGTATTCTGTCGATTGCCCCATCATATCGCCGTCGGCTGCCCCATTAAAGCTGCCCCGGCAAGGCCAGATGTGCGCACGGGCGCGGACGAAGAACGCCTGATTGCCTCGGGTTTGACGCCGCACCCCCTACTTTGCTGGCAGCTTGGAACGCTGGCGAAACAGATCCATCGGCGACGGCCGGACCGCGTGCATCCCCTGGTCGCGGATATATTCCGGGCCGGCCAGCGTCCGCACCACATCGCGCAGGTTCAGCATGGACGCCGGCCAGCGCTGGCCGCCCGCGTGATGCATGAAGAAGAGATGATCGACGGCCAGATCGGCCATCAGCCGCACGGTCGCGGCCAGCGGGATGTCCGCCGGCGCTTCCGGGATGTCCTCGTCCATGACATCCGCCGCGACCCAATCGGCCGCGTGTTCGCCCGCGGCGTAGGCCTGCGCGAGCATGCCTTCGTTGATCCACCCGCGCGCATCGCCGTCGTCGCCCATCACGACGACCGCGGCCCAGCCCTGCTCGACCATCCGCCGGGCAAGCTGGATGACGTCGTCGTCCAGCTTGCACATCGGCACGCCGATCCGCATCACATCGCGCGCCAGGAGCGGCGCAAAAAGTGGATCATGCATCATCTTCGCTCTCGGCGGTGTACTCGGCCGGCTCCTCCGCCACGGCCAGCGCGCCCGTCGGCGCGGCCTCGGGCTCGGCCCGATGAACCGCGAGGCGCAGCCCCAGGCTCCGCAGCAGCGTGGTGAGGCTCGATAATTGCGGGTTGCCGTTAGGCGAGAGCATCCGGTACAGGTTCTCCCGGTTGAGCTGCGCCTCGCGCGCCACCTGGCTCAGCCCGCGCGCCTCCGCCACGTCGCGCAGCGCGAGCAGAAAGACCCGCTGGTCTTCATCTTCGAGCGCGGCGTTGAGATAAGCGATGGCCTCTTTGGGATCGCGTAAATCCTCGAACAAGCCCTCTTCATACGGGACGGTTACCCGATCCATGCTTTCCTCCGACGACAATCCTCCCAATACGCCTGCGCCAACGCAATATCCTTCGCCTGAGTGTTCTTGCTGCCGCCGCAAAGCAAGACTACGACCTGGTCGCCATGCCGGCCGAAATAGATGCGGTAGCCCGGCCCGTAGGGGATGCGGGCCTCGATCACGCCGCCGCCGACCGCCCTGGTATCGCCGAAATTCCCCAGGGCGATGCGCCTGATTCGCACCCGTACACGAGCACGCGCTTCTCTATCGGCCAGACCATGCAACCACTCCCGATACGGACAGCGGCCATCGCTTGTAAGGTACTCAAGCACCTGGATGATAAAATCTGGCATAATGAGTGTAGTATAAAAGCTACAAGTTGTAAAGTTGCGGCGATGATCCGGGGAAGGCACGGGACACGCGACGGGTAACGTTCCGCGTATCCGCGCCTTCCGCGGGTCGAATCGCTAGAACATCGGCTCCATCATCAGCGCCGGGTGGCCGGTCGCCTCGAGGTACACGAGCAGGTCGTCCACCTCGGTGCAGATGGTCTCATCCGCGATCTTGCTCAACAGGTCGGGATCGCCCTCACGCTCGCACACGGCCTGGAGCTCCGCGGCCATCGTCTGCTTGAGCACGCTCGACATCCACACGATGCGGCTGAAGCCGCCGTCCGCGGAGATGAACTTCGGGCTGGTCAGATAGTACTTGCCGATGCCCATCACGCCCGGCGTCTGCAACCCGCCGCCGGCCATGCCGGCCAGGGTCGAGAAGGTCATGCCCGCGGGGGTCATGCTGGTGTCCTCGCGCGAGACGACCATCACGCCGTTTGCCTCCGGGATGAGCATGACGATGCACTCGAAGCAGCCGCACGCGGTCATCGGCGAGGTCATGATCGAGTACATCGATACTTCCTGCACCGTGCCGTTCGATTTCTGCTGCGTGATCTCGTTCAGCCCTGCATAGATGCCCTTCTCGCGGTCGATCAGCATGCCCTTGCGGACGGGCTGGTTCGGGCCGGTCGGGTTGATCTGGTAGGAGGCCGCGCAGTCCAGATAGTTGTATGCGCCGCACAGGCCGAGGCGCTGCGGGCTGACCAGGCACAGATGGGTCGGCGCAAACGACTGGCAGAGCGTGCAGGTGTAGAACTCCTCGACCGACTCATCGGTCATGTCGGCCAGGCGGTTGTTGCGGTAGTCGTAGGCCTCGCGCGCCTTTTGCAGCCATTCGGCGTGCAGTGTTGGCTCTGTGATGATCTTGACCTGCACCTTGTCCACGATCGCGCCGAAGTCGGCCATCAGGCGGGCGTGCACGATCTCGCCGAAGTGCTTGAGCGTGAATCCCTTGTCCGCCGCGGCCTTGCTGATGCGGATCCAGGTGATGTCGCGCTGGCCGATGTGCTGGACGCCGCTGGCGCCGTTGATGAAGTAGTGGATCTGGCGTTCGAGCACCGGCTCGAAGTCCTTCTGCATCTTGCGGCCCGCGACCTCGACCAGGATGCTCATGTCCATCGCGCCGGCCTCCGGCACGTCCGCGAAGTCCGGCCCGATGATCTCGATCTTGCCGTCCTCCACCTGATCCATGTCCACCATGCGCAGGTATTCGAAGGCCCGGCTGTACTTGCCGCCGAACTCGACGCGCATATCCTTCTTGCGCACGACCTCGCCCTCGAACGCGGAGCCGTAGGGCACCGGGATCGGCACCTCGGTCATCTTGATCTTGACCCCGCGCGTCTCGATGCACTTCTGCACCAGCTTCTCCGCGCGCTCCAGGTCATCCTTGCCCTCGATCTCGTTGAACGGCATGGAGATGACGTGCTCGTAGGTCGTCACGCCGGTCGGCAGGATCTGCGGGATGCGCGTGTCCGCGATGACCGGGAAGCCGTAGTTGATGGCGCCGGCCGCGGCCGCATACTTCAGGTCATCCACCTCGCCCAGCGCCAGCACGAACGCAAAGACGCGCTGCCGGTTGTATTGCAGGATGTCCTTGGCCTGCCCGCCCTTCATGCCGCCAAAGGTCAGCGCGGAGCGGGTGGCGAACCCGATGGGGTAGATGGCCGAGAGCGTGTCGAGGCCGAACGGCACGATGTACGTGTCGTAGCCCATCTCCACGCCCTCCTCCTGCAACTGGTGGATGACCGAGCGGCCGTTGACGTTGCCGCAGAGGAAGATGAGGATGTTGCGCTTCTGTAGCTCGCGTACGATCTTGACCGCGACCTCGTTGCTCTTGGCGCAGCCGACGATCGCCGCAAAGCCGGGCATGCGGCCGTCCACCAGCTGGATGCCCCAGGCGCGCAACTGCACATCGTCGATGGGGCCGTTCAGCCGGCCGTTGCCCCCCGGCCCGCCGGCAACGTCGCCGTCGGGGCTGGTGAAGCTGCTGCCGGTCGCATGGAAGCCCGCCAGCCGGCCCGGCTCCTCGCCGTAGACGAAGCGGATGGCCTCGATGATCTCCGCGGCCAGCAGCGTGGACATGCCGGAGTCCAGCGTCTCGCCCAGGTAGGGGGTCCAGTATTGGGCCGCGGGGACGGGGTGCAAGAGGTCTTTGGCGTGTTCGAGCACCGGCGTCAGCTCGTCCAGCTTGGTGACCTCGCGGCCGGTCATGCCGTAGATGGTCGGCAGATAATAGGCGGTATTAGGAAAGGCGACGGGGCAGTCTGCGCCCTTCTCCTGCAGCGCCTTGCTGAGGAGCGCGTCAGCCTCTTGCACGATCAGGTTGGCGCCGCGGATGGCGCGCGTGGCGATATATCGCGACATGGTGGGGTCCTCCGATGATTATCACGAGCAGTGGGGGATGAGTAACGAGTAATGAGTAACGAGTAACGAGTAAGAAGTAAGAAGTAATCTTTACTCGTTACTCATTACTCCTTACTTATTACTCCTTACCCATAGAGCTCCGCCATCTGCTCTTCGACCGGCAGCTCGAGATACGCCGCCAGCGCCGCATCGCCCGATTCGCCGAAGCGGGCCGGGTCGTAGGCGGGCAGCTTCAACGCCGCGCGCTTCTTGTCGATGTGCTCCAGCGTGTGGCGGACGATCTCCTCAGCCTCGATCACGAACTCCAGCTTGCCGCCGAAACGCTCCTCCCACTCGTTCGACATGATATGGGAGACGGCGTCGGAGAAATCCACCGGGTTGCGCACGCCCATGATGACATATGCGCCGGACCCGACACAGTAGGTCGCGATGGCAAGCGCCTTCTCGCTCATCCATTCGGGCGCCAGGCCCACCGCCGGGATGTCGCTGATGTCGTCGCCCAGGCCGCCCTCGGTCGCCATCTGGCTCAACACGGTGAGGATGCGGCTGTTATCGACGCAGGAACCGAGGTGCAGGACCGGCGGGATGCCGATGGCCTCGCAGACCTCGCGCAGCCCGGGGCCGACCTTCTCCGGATCGAGGGCCGTCGAGCCCTTCATGTAGCCGTACTTGCCGGCCGCGATGGCCCCGCAGCCCGTGCTGACCACCAGGACATCGTTCTTGAGCAGCTCCGCGACCACGTCCATGTGCACCTGGTCATGGGTGAACCCGGGGTTGTTGCAGCCGACGTTGGCCGCCACGCCGCGGATGCGGCCGCTGGCGATGGCGTCGTTGAGCGGCCGGAAGGAGGCGCGATAGTTGCCGCCCTGCATATAGGCCAGGTACTCGTGGCTGAAGCCGGGCACCATCTGCTCGGACATGCCGTCGCCGGTGGGGATGTGCATCTCGCCCCGGTTGGCATAGTTGTCGATGGCGCGGCGCACGATGTTCTTGGCAATGTCCATCGCGTGATGCTCGTCGAACTCGATGTGCGTGGCGCCGGTGATCTTCACCTTGGGGCTGGTGGTGATGATCTCGGTGTGGAAGTGCTCGGCGACCCCCACCAGCGACTGCATGATGCACTGCACGTCCACCACCATCGCCTCGACCGCGCCGGTGAGGATGGCAAGCTCCTGCGTCAGGAAGTTGCCGGCGGACGGGATGCCCTGGCGCATCATCACCTCGTTGGCCGTGCAGCAGATGCCGGCCAGGTTGATGCCCTCCGCGCCCTTGCTCTTGGCATACTCGATCAGGTCGGGGTCCTGGACGGCCGCGACGATCATCTCGGAGAGCGTGGGCTCGTGGCCGTGCACGATGATGTTGACCTGCTTCTCCTCCAGACAGCCGAGATTGACCCCGCCGACCTTGGGGCTGGGGGTGCCGAAGAGGATGTCGGAGATGTCGGTGGCCCACATCGAGCCGCCCCAGCCGTCGGACAGGGCGGTGCGCACCGCGGAGAGCAAAATATGGCTGGCGTCCTGGTCATCGCCGATATGGGTGCGGTGCAGGATCTCGACCACCTCGCGGTCGATGCCGCGCGGCGCCACGCGCTGGTCGCGCCAGAGCTTCTGGCGCTTGGGCGGCGCGGTGCTGATATAGCTGAGCTCCCCGCGCTGCTGCCCGAACTCGCTGATGGCCTTGTTAGCCACATCCAGCGCGGTCTCCATGACCGTCTTGCCCTTCGTGGGGATGCCGTGTTTGGCCGCGACGGCGTACAGCTTGGCCTCATCGCGGATCGCATAGCCCTGGGCCTCGCCGGTCGCCACCGCGTGCAGGGTGAACGCCAGGTCGCGGCCGTGATCCGAGTGGGCCGCCGCGCCGGCCGCAATCGCCCGCGCCAGGTTGCGCGCCGCAATGGTCTCCAGCGTCGCGCCGCAGATGCCGACCTGTCCCTCCTTGGTGATGCGGCAGGGCCCCATGTAACAGTTCTTGCAACAGACGCCAGCCTGCCCACTGCCCACGGTGCAGGGCTTGTGGTTGGCGGCCCGGCTGAACGAGGTCGAAATGCCCATCAGTTCGGCAACGTCCAGCACATAGCATGCGGCCGGGTCGATGCTGGGGGTGATCTTCTGCTTTGCCATGAGATCTACACTCCTACCTTTTGACATCCCGCAGGTCGGTGCGGGTCTGGCGCAGGCCGAGGCGATCCCATGAGGGATCCTTGCGGCCATCCTGCACGGGGACAGGCTGCGTCAGGACGTTCTCGCCATCGGCGGCAACGGGATAGCCGGCTTCCTCCAGCGCGGCCGTGATGATGCCCGGGTTGACCAGGGCCGGGTCGTAAGAAACGACGACCATCCGGAAGGCTGCACTGGCAAGCACGTCCTGCACGCCGGTCAACTGCGTCAGGGTCTCGCGTACCTTCAGCGTGTGATGATCGGCCCAGAGGGTGGGCACACCGAACTGGACTCTCTTCATGAGTGGTTGACCTCCTTCAAGGGGGCTGTTCAAGGGCTTTTTCGGCTCCGGGCGGGGCCGCGCCGCGCGGTGGGCGTGGCCGGCGGGGAGCAGGTCCGCGATCTCGCGGCGGTGTTCGATGTAGATTTTGCAGAAGTCGCAGGTGACGGAGAGGGGCGCGCAACAACAGGAGCTCCCCGCGCACTGTTCCCAACACGCCTGCGGCCCCATATAGATGGCGCACTCGCTGCACGCGATCTGCCAGCCGTTCTGGTCGGCTGGCTGGCCGGCTTGAAGCTCACGTCGGATTTCCCAGCACCTGCGCATGTCCATCTCGCTGTCCGTAGCTATCGCCGCGACCGGCGATCCAATATCGTGCAGTTTTGCACAATACGATGGGCCCGGCTATGACATCCGTCATGGCCAAACAAAAAAGCCCGCCCCGCGCGTCGGCGAGGCAGGCTTTCATCACCTGGAAGGGCGGCAGGCCACCATCAGCCTGCAAGATATAAACCGGGTTGATAACGATAGCTTATGTTACGTCTGTCACGCGCAATATGACGCGCGTCATGTACGAATTCGAGAGTATTTTCACAAGACGTCGCGAACGCCTACAGCAGTTGGTCGGCGGTGACGAGCGCCTGCGCGACCTCGGCCAGCCGGCGGTTGGTGTCCTGGCTCTGCTTCTGGAGCCGGCGGAAGGCCTCCTCCTCGTTCAGGTCGAGCCGCCGCATGAGGATGCCCTTGGCCCGCTCGATCAGCTTGCGCGCCTCGAGCGCCTCGCGCAGATCCTCGACCTCCTGGTGCAGGGCCTGGAACTCGCGGAAGCGCGCCAACGCCAGCACGATCGCGGGCAGCAGATCCTCCTCGGCCACCGGCTTCATCAGATAGGCAGAGATGTTGGCCTGGGCCGCGCGCTCGACCAGTTGGGCCTCGTTGTATGCGGTCAGGAGGATGATGGGGATGGGCCGCGCCCGCGTGATGCGCTCGGCCGCCTCGATGCCGTCCATGATCGGCATCTTGATGTCCATGATCGCCAGATCCGGCTCGGTAGCCGCGGCGAGCGCGACCGCATCCGCGCCGGTCGAGGCCTCGGCCACGACGTGATGCCCCAGCGCGCTGAGCTGCACCCGCAGGCTCAGCAGGCGGATGCTCTCATCATCGGCAATGAGGATGCGCAGCGGGTCCACGACGCCCCTTATTTATAGAATGTCAGCCGCGCTTCGCTGCCGCCCTCCGGCAGATTGCACAGGCGCAACGCGCCTGCCAGATCCTTCTCGGCCAGCGTGCGGGCGATGCGCAGCCCCAGCCCGCGCGGCCGTTCGATATCGAAGTCGGGCGGCAATCCATGGCCGTTGTCGCGCACCGTGACCGTGACCTGGGGGCCTTCCTCGATCAGATCGATGCGCAACCGTCCCCCCTGCACGCTAAGCTTGAACGCGTGCTCCAGCGCGTTGGCGATCAGCTCGTTCATCACCAGCGCAAAGGCGGTCGCCTGTTTGGAGGGCAGATAGATGGCCGCGCCCGTCACCTCGGCCTGCACCGGGCGGTCGGGACGCACCAGATGGCGCAGCGAGATCTCGCACACCTGCCGCGCCAGCTCGGTGATGTCGGTCAGGCGCACCTGATCCGCCGACAGCAGCTCATGGACCGCCGCGATGCTCTTGATGCGCGTCACGCTGTCGCGCAGGCTGCGCCGCGCGGCCGGGCTGGGGCTGGCGGACATCTCCAGGCTGAGCAGATCCGCCACGGTCTGCAAGTTGTTCTTGATGCGGTGGTGCATCTCCTGCACCAGCGTCGCCAGGGCCTCGGCGCGGCGGGCGTCCTCGCGCAGCCGCATGTTCTCGATCGTCGTGCCGATCTGCGCGGCGATCGAGCGGAGAAGGGCCATATCGGTGTCGGAGAACGTGACCAGCCGCCGCGCGGCGACGTGCAACACGCCGAGGGGCTGCTCCTTGGCGAGCAGCGGCACGACCGCGCAGGCGTGCGCGCCGTGACAGCGGCAGCCCTCGCGCACGACGCGCGCGTCGTTGACGACATCCGCCGCCTGTAGCTCCTTCCCGCGCAGCAGCGCCTGGCCGCAGAGACACTCCCCGGGCGTGATGGTCGTCTCGGCAGGGTCGAACAGGGAGGTGTCACCCTCCGCGGCCGCGAGGGCAAGCTGGCCGTTGAGGCGATTCAGCAGATAGATCTTGCCGCTGTCCAGGGCCAGAACTGCGAGGGTCTCTTGTAGCGCCTCGGAGAGCGCGGCCTGCTCGTTCAGCGCCCGGTTCATGGCCGCGGAGACGGCATAGAGCGCGGCCAGCTCCTGCACGCGCCGCTGTTCCTCCGGAGCCTGCCAGGCGAACGAGATGGGCCGTGAAAGGGCAAGAGGATCCATTGCAACCGCCAGCCGTCCTGCTTGCGGGCATGAGGCGCACGGCGTCACGGCGCGCCCGCGCGGTTCAGGCCGCGCGCCTCACATCGCCTGGATCAGGACGCCTGATTGTCCGTGGGCTTGTCCGCCGGCTTCTCCGGCGGCGTATCCTCGCGCGACGCCTGGCGGAACTCACGGATGCTCCTGCCGATTGCGCCGCCGATCTCCGGCAATCGGCCCACGCCGAACACGATGAGCACAATGACCAGGAGGATGACCCACTCCCAACCACCTAGGTTGAACATCGAACTCTCCTTAAGGGTATTGGTACCGCGCCTGCCAGCCGGTCAGGCGTCATGAGTTGTCGGATTCGAGCGCCGGCGCGCGTTTCCGCGCCGCCCGCCGTGCGAGCGCAAAGTCGATCCCCAGGCCGATCAGTCGCCGCAGGAAGATCGACTCCTCCGCGGGCTGCGCCTGCACTTCGTCGGCCGCGGCCTGGGCCGCTGCGGCTGCCTCGGCGTCTCCCGCCAGCAGCAGCCAGCGCGCCATCTTCTGCAGGCTCTTAGCATACCTTGTTTTTATCTCCGGGCCAAACTGCGTGCGCGCGATATCGGTGATCAGGTCCCCGCGCGGCTGCGACCCGTCGGCCTGCAGCCGTCCGCCGGGCCAGCGCCAGCCCGCGAAGGCCGGGTGATCCAGCAGCCCCGCGATGGCCGTGCGCTCCGCGGCCGGCGCGATCCGGGCCGTGTCGGCCGCTGCGCCATCGGGCTGCGCGGCCGACGGCGGCTCGGCCAGCCAGATGAGCGGGTTGAACAGGCGGTACTCGACCGGCGGCAGCGTGTCCTGCGCCCAGTGGAGCGCCAGGGCCTCGCGGACGAGCTGTCGCCCCGTCTCCAGCGATACCTCGAGCAGCAGCGCCTCGCTGCTGTTCGCGACCCTGATGCGGTGCCGCGCGCCCGCGGCCGCGGGCGACGGCAGCTCCGCCTCCGCTATGCGCTGGAACCCGGCAAAGCGCAGCCCGCCCGTCACGTCCGTGATGAGCGAGAGGGAGGCGGCCGGTTCGTCGTCTGCGAGCTGGCCGACGAACCAGATGAGCTGGCTGCCCGCGCCATCGACCGGCGACGCCAGGACGCGCCAGGCGCGGCCCGGCGCATGCCAGGGCGCGGGGTCAAGCTCCGGCTCGCCGCGGCCCGGCCCGATGCCCATCTGCACCTTGCGCCGGCCGCGCTCGGCCAGGGCCGCGAGCGGCGGCGGCAGGGTCGCGGCCAGGCAGGTCAGCGCCTGGGCGGCCGCGCGCGAGCGGGTGCGGCTCAACTGCTCCAGCGCGCCGCGCGCCAGCGCCGGGTCGCGCTCCTGGGCGAACATGCGCAGCAGGGCGATCATCTGCCAGCCGTCGCCGCTGGCCGGGATGGCCTGCAACAACAGGTGCGGCGCGTCGGCCGGCTGCTGCGCGAGCTGGGCCAGATATTCGAGGAGCGCGAGCGGTTCGTGCTGCATGGCCCGCATGAGCTCGCGCAACGACTGGCGTGCCACCTGATCCGGGTCGCCCATGCCGGCCGCGACCAGGTCGTCCACCGGCTCGGCGAGGAAGCGCTCCAGGATGATGGCGGCGCTGATGCGCACCCGATCCGCGGCCGGCCGCGCGGGCGCGCGATTGGCCGCGCCGCGCAGCGCGGGCACGAGCTCGGCGCGGGGCAGGTGTTGGGCCACCAGGCCCAGCCGCCCGCGCACGAGCGGGTCGTCGGTGTCCAGCAGGGAGAGCAGGAACGTCAGCGCCGCGTGGCCGCGCCCCGCGATGGCCGCGGCCTGCTGCTCCTGCTCCGTCGGATCCGTCAGCGCGGTCAGCCGGGCGAACTCGGCCTCGAGCGTCCGCCGCTCCATCAGCCCGGTGAGCACCTTCGATTCAGCAACCATGCTCCTATTATAGCAGATGCCGCACATTTGTCACACCGGCCGCGACCGACGTATACTATGCAGGCCGGTATGTTGCTGACCCATCGAGGTTCGCCATGAAGACCCCTGATCGCGTGTCGTCGTGGCTGGGCTATATTGGGCTTTCGCTCGTCTGGCTGGTCGTCCTGGCCGCGGTCGTCTTTCTTGGCCGCAGGCCGTCGACGAAGCCGATCGAAATCCTGCCGCCTCCGACGCTGACGGTCGCGCCGCTGCCCTCGGCCACGCCGACCCCCGGGCTGCTGCGCGTCGATGTGGCCGGCGCGGTCCGCCAGCCGGCCGTCTATCGGCTCGCGCCGGGCAGCCTCGTCGCAGATGCGATCGCCGCGGCGGGCGGGCCTGCCGCGGATGCGGATCTGGATCGCATCAACAAGGCGATCCTGCTCGAAGACCACATGCAGGTCTATGTGCCGCGCCGCGACGCGGCCGACGCAGCCGCCGCGCCTCCGCCCGTCTCGACCGCGCCGCTGCGCCTGCTGGGCGACGCGGCCCCCCTCGCCACCCCCGCCGCCGGATCCCGGCTGATCGACCTGAACACCGCCTCGCTGGCCGAGCTGGACAGCCTGCCGGGCATCGGCGAGGTCACGGCGAAAAAGATCGTGGCCGGCCGGCCCTATGCCAGCGTCGAGGAGCTGCTCCGCGTGGACGGCATCGGCCCGGCCAGGCTCGACGCGCTGCGGCCCCTCGTCACCGTGAAATAGCCGGGCCGCGCGGCCGGAAGCCCTTTTGACGCCGACCGTTATCGGCGGTACAATCGACCTTCGAAACGTGCAGGAGGTGCAGCATGAGAAAAGGTCAGCCATTCATTGGTCTGCTGATTCTGATCAGCCTTGTCATGGCCGCGTGTATGCCGATGACGCCCGCCGCGCCGGAGCCGGCCGCGCCGCCCGCGGCCCCAGCCGAGGCCGAAGCCGAAGCCCCCACCGCAGTAACGGAGCCTACCGAGGCCGCTGAGCCGGCCGCGCCGGAGCCTGAGCCGACCGCGGCGACCGCCGGGACGCTGAACCTGCCCGATCTGCACGGCCAGACGGTGCAGGCGG